>NZ_JBGBPT010000023.1:0-108345 GCF_041106355.1 Streptomyces sp. BF23-19
GGCGGACGGTGTCGGGACCGGTTCGGCCGCGTGCACCGGTGCGGCGGCCAGAAGGCTGACGATCAGCCCTGCGGCGGCCACGCCGGCCGCCCCTCGACCCAGGACGTGCGTGTTCGACATGAAGGATCCCCCCTGCTGACGAGTGCATGACATATGACGCCATCCGACCCGGCGCGAGAGGCCGCCACGCACGAGCGTGCGCGTCTATGGTGACGATGGCGATGGCGCCAACAGGCCCCCCTGCTCGTCGCCTTGACACCGGGTCAGACGGGAAGAGCATCACGGCCCGACCCACCCAGCGTCAACATTTATTGAAAATGACTCGGATCCAGAGCGTCGAGCCTGGCTCAATACGGCGAGCTATTTTGCACCGCAATAGACGCTTAAATGCCCGCATTAGGGGCAGTCGATGCCACGATCGAGCCACTGAACATGACGTGAATCCCACCTAGGATTTTCTATTCAGAGAAAGAAAAAGCGGGGGTGGGCTGTAGCCCACCCCCGCCCGGCGAAGCTGCTACGGCACCTGTGCCGTCGAGCCCCGCACCACCAGTTCCGGTTGGAAGACGTACTCCGTGCGCTGGACCGGGGTGCCCGACACCGCCTCCAGGAGGGCGCCCACCGCCGCCGTCGCCATCGCGCGTACCGGCTGGCGGACCGTGGTCAGCGGCGGGTCCGTGAACGCGATCAGCGGGGAGTCGTCGAAGCCGACCACCGACACGTCCTGCGGCACCCGCAGCCCGCGCTCGCGCGCCGCCCGGATCACGCCGAGCGCCATCGGGTCGCTGCCGCACACGATGCCCGTGCAGCCGCGGTCCAGCAGGGCCATGCCCGCCGCGTGTCCCCCCTCCACCGTGAAGAGCGTGCGCTGGATCAGCCCGTCCGCCTCCGCCGTCGGCAGGGCGGTGAGGAAGCCCTGCTCCTTGCGGGCCGACGGCACGTACCGCGTCGGTCCGATCGCGAGGCCGATCCTGTGGTGCCCCAGGTCCTGGAGGTGCCGTACGGCCATGTCCGCCGCCGCCCGGTCGTCAGGGGAGATGAACGGGGCGTTCACCTGCTCGTTGAATCCGTTGATCAGAACGAACGGCACCCCGCGCGCCGCCAGTCGCTGGTAGCGCGCGGGGTCCGCGTGGGCGTCGGCGTGCAGGCCCGACAGGAAGACGATCCCGGTGACCCCGCGTTCCTCGAGCTGTTCCACGAGTTCGTCCTCGGTGGCCCCGCCCGGGGTCTGCGTGCACAGGACCGGCGTGTAGCCGTGCCCGGCCAGCGCCTGCTCTATGACTTGCGCGAACGCCGGGAAGATCGGGTTGGTGAGCTCCGGGATCAGCAGCCCGACCAGCCCGTTGCTGCGTCGTTTGAGCCGTACGGGCCGCTCGTAGCCCAGCAGGTCGAGCGCGGCCAGCACCTTGTGCCGGGTGCCGGCCGCCACGCCCGGTTTGCCGTTGAGCACGCGGCTGACGGTCGCCTCGCTGACCGCGGCCTGCGCGGCGATGTCCGTCAGCCTCAGAGGGGAAGTCACCCCTGCCACCACACCGTGGTGTCCGCGGGGAGGACGTCGGGGTCGGCGAGGTCGCCGCTCGCCAGCAGCACGGTGCCCGGCGCGGGCAGCCGTACCGGCTCGTCCGTGGTGTTCACGGTGCAGACGAAGTCTCCGCGCCGGAAGGCCAGGACGCCGGCCGGGGCGGGCAGCCACTCGACGGCGTCGCCCGCGCCCAGCGCCGGGTGCGCGCGCCGTACCCGCAGCGCGGAGCGGTACAGCTCCAGCGTGGACTCCGGGTCGCCGGTCTGCGCCTCCACGCTGAGCCCGGCCCATTCGGCGGGCTGCGGGAGCCAGCTGCCGCCGGTCCCGAAGCCGTACGGGGCCTGGTCGCCGCTCCACGGGATCGGTACGCGGCAGCCGTCGCGGAGCCCGTCCTGGCCGTTCGCCTTGAAGAAGGAGGGGTCCTGGCGCACCTCGTCCGGGAGGTCCACCACCTCCGGGAGGCCGAGCTCCTCGCCCTGGTAGACGTACGCCGACCCGGGCAGGGCCAGCATCAGCAGGGCGGCGGCGCGCGCCTTCTCCAGGGTGCCGAAGCGGGTGCGGTGGCGGACCACGTCGTGGTTGGACAGCACCCAGGTGGTGGGGGCGCCGACGGGCCGCATCGAGTCGAGGGACTCGTCGATGGTGGCGCGCAGGGCCTCGGCGTCCCAGCCGGTGTTCAGGTAGTGGAAGTTGAAGGCCTGGTGCAGCTCGTCGGGGCGCAGGTACATGGCGGTGCGGTCGGCGCTGGGGGTCCAGGCCTCGGCGACGCCGATGCGATCGCCCGCGTACTCGTCGAGGACCAGGCGCCAGGAGCGGTAGATCTCGTGGACGCCGTCCTGGTCGAAGAAGGGCAGGACCTGGTTGCCGAGCAGCTTGAGCTGTTCGTCGCGGCCGAGGTCGGGCAGGCCGGGGGCCTTGACCAGGCCGTGGGCGACGTCGATGCGGAAGCCGTCGGCGCCGAGGTCGAGCCAGAAGCGCAGGATGGAGCGGAACTCGTCCTGTACGGCGGGGTGCTCCCAGTTGAAGTCGGGCTGCTCGGGGGCGAAGAGGTGCAGGTACCACTCGCCGTCCGCGACGCGGGTCCAGGCCGGGCCGCCGAAGATCGACTCCCAGTCGTTCGGGGGCTCCGAGCCGTCCGCGCCCTGTCCGGGGCGGAAGTGGAAGCGCTCGCGCAGCGGGCTGCCGGGGCCTTCCCGCAGCGCCTGCTTGAACCATTCGTGCTGGTCGGAGCAGTGGTTCGGGACGAGGTCCACGATGATGCGCAGGCCCAGTTCGTGGGCTTCGCGGATCACGGCGTCGGCGTCGTGCAGGGTGCCGAACATGGGGTCGATGGCCCGGTAGTCGGCGACGTCGTAGCCGGCGTCGGCCTGCGGGGAGGCGTAGAAGGGGCTGAGCCAGACGGCGTCGACGCCCAGCTCCTTGAGGTAGGGCAGGCGGCTGCGGACTCCTTCGAGGTCCCCCATGCCGTCCCCGTTGGAGTCGGCGAAGCTGCGCGGATAGACCTGGTAGATCACCGCTTCTCTCCACCAGCCGGGCTGCGTGCCGGTGGAGGTGGGGAGCGCGTCGGCGAGGTGCTGGGTCATGGTGTCCTTGAAGAGATCGGGCCGGGGGTGAGAAGGGGCAGGCTCGGGTGGTCAGCCCTTGGTTGCGCCTGCCGTCATCCCGGCGACGAGGTGACGCTGGGCGAAGACGAAGAAGATCGCCGCGGGGATGGCGATGAGCACCGAGGCGGCGCTCATGGCTCCCCAGTTGGAGGTGTACTGCGTGACGAAGGTCTGCAGTCCGCCGGCCAGGGTGAGGTTCTCCTCGCCGACCATGAAGGCGGAGGCGTACGCGACCTCGCCCCAGGCGGTGATGAAGGCGTAGAAGCCGGTGACGGCGAGGCCGGGCTTGGCGAGCGGCAGGATGAGGCGCCAGAAGGTGCCGAAGGGGTTGAGCCCGTCGACGCGGCCGGATTCGTCGATCTCCACCGGGATGGTGTCGAAGAAGCCCTTCATCATCCAGGCGCAGAACGGCACGGCGATGGTGAGGTACGTGATGATCAGACCGAGCGGCTGGTTGAGCAGGCCGAGGTCGCCCATCAGGTTGTAGAGCGGCACGATGAGGATCGCCATCGGGAACATCTGCGTGATGAGCAGGGTCCACATGAGCGGCTTCATGCCGGGGAACTTGAAGCGGCTGACCGCGTATCCGGTGGTGGCGGCGATGAAGACACCGAGGACGGTGGTGACGCCGGCGACCAGGACGGAGTTGGCGAACCAGCTGAGGAAGTGGCTCTGCTCCAGCAGGTTCGTGTAGTTGCTGAGGGTCGGTTCCTTGACGAAGTCGGTGGTGACCGCGTGCTTGGCCGGCTTGAGCGAGGTCAGCACGATCCACAGCACCGGGAAGACGGCGATCACGGACGCCACGACGAGGGTGGCGTGCAGGCCGACGGAGGCGAGCGGGGAACGGCTGCCCCGGGCGCGGGCGGTCGCCTTGCCGGCGGCCCCCTTGCCGGAGGTCGCCTCGCCGGTGGTGGCCGTACGAGCGGTGGTCGCGGTGGACATGGTCACCACACCTCTCCCTGCTTGCGCAGCGAGCGCCGGTAGACCAGCGCGAAGATCATGAGCAGGGCGAGGATCAGGACGCCCCACGTGGCCGAGCCGGCGAAGTCGCGCGGGCTCGACACGAACGCCTCGCGGAAGGCCTGGGTCACCAGGATCTCGGTGGAGTCGCCGGGTCCGCCGCGGGTGAGCAGGAAGATCACCGGGAACATGTTGAAGGTCCAGATGGTGGAGAGCAGGATCACCGTCATGCTCACCGCGCGCAGTCCGGGCAGGGTGATGTGCCGGAAGCGCTGCCAGGCGCTGGCGCCGTCCATCTCGGCGGCCTCGTAGAGCTCGCCGGGGATCGACTGCAGGCCGCCGAGCAGGGCGACCATCATGAAGGGGACGCCGAGCCAGACGTTGACGGCGACGACCGAGAACTTGGCCCAGGTCGGGTCGTCGAGCCACGGGATCGCGGCGATGCCGCCACCGTCGAGGATCTTGTTGAGGATGCCGTTGTCGCGGTTGAAGAGGAACCGCCAGGCGAAGACGGAGACGAAGCCGGGAACGGCCCAGGGCAGGATGAGCGCCATCCGGTAGGCGGCGCGGCCCCGGAAGTCCCGGTTGAGCATGTTGGCCAGGATGAGACCGAGCGTGAAGGTGATGGACACGCACGCGACGGTCCACATCACCGTCCACACCAGCCGCTGCAGGAACACCGGGTCGCTGAGCACGGCCACGTAGTTGTCGAGTCCGACGAACTCGTACGTGGCCTCGATGTGCCGGGCGCCGATGGTGCGCGAGACGTTGCGCTCGGTGGCGTCGGTCAGCGACAGGTAGACGCCCCGGACCAGCGGCCAGCCGATGATCACGCCGAGGACGAGCACCACCGGGGCGACCATGGCCCAGGCGTACCAGTGCGTGCCGACGGGGCGCCGGAGGCCGGACGCGCCTTTCCCACCGCGGGCACCGCCGCGGTTACCGCTGTCGCTGTCAGTCCTGCGGCTCCGGCCGCGGGCGGCGACGTCGTTCTCGACGTCGTCGCCCGCGGCCTTCGCCACCGACTGGCTGGTGTGAGCAGCCATGGTTTCGTTACTTCCAGCCCTTGAGGATCTTGCGGAACTCGATGCCGGCCGCCTTGGCCGCGTCCTCCGGGCTCGACGCCCCGGTGATCGCCTTGGTGTATTCGACCTTCAGCGGCTCGAAGAGGGAGCCGTTCTCCGGGATCCAGGCTCGCTCGACGGCCTTGTCCACGGCCGGCTTGAAGAACTGGACCATCTCGTTGCCCTTGACGTCCGGCAGCTCGTAGGCGGCGGTCCGGGTCGGGAGCAGGCTGAGCTCCTTGGTCGACTGCACCTGGACCTCCTGCGAGGTCATGTACTCGACGAAGGCGTGCGCGGCAGCGGTGTTCTTGGAGCCGGCGTAGACGCCGAGGTCGTGGCCGCCCTGCGGGGCACCGGCCTTGGCGGAGCCGGCCGGGACCGCGGCGATGCCGAGGTTGGCCTTGTCCTTGAACTGGTCGCCGGCGTAGGTGTCGGCGACGGCCCACGGACCGTTGATCATCATGGCGGCCTCGCCGGTCTTGAAGGCCGTCTGCATGTTGGTGTAGCCGTCGGTGGCGTTGGTGATCGCCGCGCCGGAGCTGACCAGGTCGCGGGCGGTCTTGAAGGCCTTGACGCCCGCCTCGTTGTCGACGGTGACCGTCTTGTTCTTCGCGTCGACGAGGTCGCCGCCCTCGCCGTAGATCAGCGGGAGGAACCAGTAGGAGTCGTCGCCGCGCAGGTAGAGAGCGGCCTTGCCGGTCTTCGCCTTGATGGCCTCGGCGGCGGTCTTCAGCTCCGCCAGCGTCTTGGGGGGCTGGACGCCGGCGTCGGCGAGCATCTTCTTGTTGTAGAAGAGGCCGAGGCTGTCGATGACCTGCGGGACGGCGTAGGTCTTGCCCTCGAACTTGCCGCTGGCCGCGGCCTGCGGGAGGAACTCGGCGTCGACCTTCTTCGCCGTCTCGGCCGGGACCTCGTCGAGGTAGCCCAGGGAGGCGAAGTCCGCGACCCAGCCGACGTCGGCGCGGATGACGTCAGGCGCGTCGGAGCCGCTGCTGAAGGCGTTCTTGACCTTGTTCTGCGCGTCGCCGTACGGGACGTTGACGTACTTGACGGTCACCTTCGGGTGCTTCGCGGTGAACGCCTCGGCGATCTTCTGGAAGCTGGCCTTCTCGGCGTCGTTCGAGGTGTCCCACCACGTGACCGTGCCGGAAAGCTCGCCGCCTGCCTTGGTGCCGTCGGCCGCGTCCTTGTCGTCCCCACCGCAAGCCGTTGCCGCGAGCGCCAGGGTCGCGACCAGCGCGGTGGCCGCTATGCCACGCCGCATATGAACTCCTTCGATGATCCCGGCCGCGCCCTCGCGGTCCCGAGTTGCCAGGAACGTAACAAGACTGAAAGAGGACCGAAAGACCTTGCGCAAACTTTCTGCAAGCGGAGGCGATCGTTACATCCGTGTGTCCGTACGGTTGCCGCAGCTTGCTGTTAGTTCGAGTCACCTTCGACTGCCCGGGCCCGCAACCAGGGGGCATGTACCCGCGTTGACCCCGATATGACCCACGACTCGACGGCCGTCCAGCTTGCAAGCTCTTCCAGCAAAGCGACCGCGAGCGGTGGCTGGTGGCGCGATGCCGTCATCTATCAGGTGTACGTGCGCTCCTTCGCCGACAGCGACGGAGACGGCATCGGCGACCTCCGCGGGGTCCGCTCCCGCCTCCCCCACCTCGCCCGCCTCGGGGTCGACGCCGTGTGGCTCACCCCCTTCTACGTCTCCCCGCAGGCGGACGGCGGCTACGACGTCGCCGACTACCGGGCCGTCGACCCCCTCTTCGGGGACCTCTCCGACGCCGACGAGCTGGTCCGGGCCGCGCACGCGCTGGGGCTGCGCGTCATCGTGGACGTGGTCCCCAACCACACCTCCGAGCAGCACCCGTGGTTCCGGGCCGCCCTCGCCGGGGATCCGGGGGCCCGCGAGCGCTACCACTTCCGTCCGGGGCGGGGTGCTCGCGGGGAGCTCCCGCCCAACGACTGGGAGTCGATCTTCGGCGGCCCGGCCTGGACCCGGGTGCCGGACGGCGCCTGGTACCTGCACCTCTTCGCCCCCGAGCAGCCGGACCTCGACTGGGACCACCCCGAGGTCGCCGCCGAATTCACCTCCGTCCTGCGCTTCTGGCTCGACCTCGGCATCGACGGGTTCCGCGTCGACGTCGCCCACGGCATGGTCAAGGCCCCGGGCCTGCCGGACATCGGCCGCGGTGCCCAGGCCACCCTCATCGGCACCGAGCCGCTCCCCTTCTTCGACCAGGACGGGGTCCACGAGATCCACCGCTCCTGGCGCCGCCTCCTCGACTCCTACGCGGGCGGGCGCATCGGGGTCGCCGAGGCCTGGGCGCCCACCTCGGAGCGCCTCGCCCTGTACGTACGCCCCGACGAACTGCACCAGGCCTTCAACTTCCGCTTCCTGAACTGTCCGTGGGACCCCGCCGCGATGCGCACCGTCATCGACGAGTCCTTGGCCGCCACCACCGCCGTCGGCGCCCCCACCACCTGGGTGCTGTCCAACCACGACGTCGTACGCCATGTGACCCGGTACGGCGGCGGGGCCCGCGGCCTGGCCCGGGCCCGGGCCGCCGCCCTGCTGATGCTGGCCCTGCCCGGGTCGGCGTACGTCTACCAGGGCGAGGAGCTCGGCCTCCCGGAGGTGGTGGACCTCCCGGACGAGGTGCGCCAGGACCCCGCCTTCCTGCGCACCGCCGGACAGGACGGGCTGCGCGACGGATGCCGGGTGCCGCTCCCCTGGTCCGGCGCGGAGCCCCCGTACGGCTTCGGGCCGGCCGGCAGCTGGCTCCCGCAGCCCGCCGGCTGGGGTGACCTCGGCGTCGCCGCGCAGACCGGCGACCCGCACTCCACGCTGGAGCTCTACCGGGCCGCCCTGGAACTGCGCCGGGCGATGCCGGGCCTGGGCGCACCGGAGGCGGGCACGGGCCACGGACCCGGCGCCATGTCCCTGGCCGAGGCCGAGGCCGAGGCCGAGGAGTCGTACCCCTGCGGGATGCGCTGGCAGTCCGCCCCCGAGGGCGTGCTCCTCTTCACCCGCCCCGGTTTCGCCTGCACCCTCAACAGCCGCTCCGGCCCGGTCGAGCTTCCCGCGCCCGGTCGTCCCGTACTCTCCAGCGCCCCGGTGGAGACGGACGGCCGTACCGTCCGGCTTCCACCGGATTCGTGCACGTGGTGGTCATGGTGAACGTCCGACCGGTACAGTCCAATCCCGTGACCGCACGGCTAGCCGACATCGCAGCCCAGGCGGGGGTCAGCGAAGCCACAGTCAGCCGCGTGCTCAACGGCAAGCCCGGTGTGGCCGCAGGCACCCGCGAATCCGTGCTGGCCGCCCTCGACGTACTCGGCTACGAGCGGCCCGTGAAGCTGCGCCAGCGCAGTGCGGGGCTCGTCGGTCTGATAACTCCTGAACTGGACAACCCGATCTTCCCGGCGCTCGCCCAGGTCATCGGTCAGGCCCTGACCCGGCAGGGGTACACGCCGGTGCTGGCCACGCAGACGCCCGGCGGGTCCACCGAGGACGAACTGACCGAGATGCTGGTCGACCGCGGGGTCTCCGGGATCATCTTCGTCTCCGGTCTGCACGCCGACACCACGGCCGACATGGGCCGCTACGACCAACTCCGCGGGCAGGGCGTTCCGTACGTCCTCATCAACGGGTTCTCCGAGAAGGTCCAGGCCCCCTTCGTCTCCCCCGACGACCGGGCCGCGATGCAGCTCGCCGTCACCCACCTCACCGCGCTCGGGCACACCCGCATCGGGCTCGCGGTCGGACCGAAGCGTTTCGTGCCGGTCCTGCGCAAGATCGAGGGCTTCCGGCTCGGGATGAAGGAGCGGCTCGGCCTCGGCGAGGCCGAGATCGAGGAGCTGATCCAGCACTCCCTCTACTCGCTGGAGGGCGGCCAGGCCGCCGCGACCGCGCTGATCTCGCGGGGCTGCACGGCGGTCGTGTGCGCGAGCGACATGATGGCGCTCGGCGCGATCCGGGCGGCCCGGCAGCAGGGGCTGAAGGTGCCGCAGGACGTGTCGGTGGTCGGCTTCGACGACTCCCCGCTCATAGCGTTCACCGATCCGCCGCTCACCACCATCCGCCAGCCCGTGCAGGCGATGGGTCAGGCCGCGGTCCGGACCCTGCTGGAGGAGATCGGCGGCACGCCGGCCCCGCACAGCGAGTTCGTGTTCCTGCCCGAACTGGTGGTGCGCGGCTCCACGGCCTCGGGCCCGGGTCAGCGCCGCCGGGACCGGTAGGCAGCCGGCGCCGGCCCGCGGCAGTGGCACGTGTCCCTGCGGCGGCGGAGCGATCCCGGTCCTGATACAGCGCCGCCGCTCCACGGCCCCTCACCTTCGTGGCGCTCGGCGACCTCCCGCCGATCGACGACCTGCTCGACGACCTCGAAGGGCAGCTCCCCGACGGCGTCCCGATCGTCGTCGACGCCACCCGCGGGCAGCAGATCGTCGCCGGGAAGGTGGAGGCTGACACGGCCACGTAGTACCCAGGTCTGAGCGGCTGCGCCGAAGACCGTACCGAGGGATGATCGGAGGCGGGAACGCATCTGGCAGACTCTCTCCCCATGGGTGAATCGAGCGTGAAGACACTGGAAACCCGGACGGACGTCTCATCACCCACCGTGGTCGAGACCGAGACCCGCCCGGGGTCCGAGCGCACCCTGCTCTCCCGGTTGCGAGCCCCGCGCCGGCCGCGTATCTGGTTCGAGGTCCTGCTCATCGCGATCAGCTACTGGACCTACTCGCTGATCCGCAACGCGGTGCCCGAGCAGAAGACGGCGGCCCTCGCCAACGCCGACTGGATCTGGAGCGTCGAGCGGACCCTCGGCATCGCCGTGGAGCAGTCGGTCAACCACACGGTCAACTCCGTGACGTGGCTGATCGTGGGCATGAACTACTACTACGCCACGCTCCACTTCGTCGTGACGATCGGCGTGCTGGTCTGGATCTACCGTTTCCATCCGGGGCGGTACGCCGCCACGCGCATGGTCCTCTTCGCCACCACCGGCGTGGCCCTGGTCGGCTACTACTGCTACCCGCTCGCGCCGCCCCGGCTGATGAACGGGCAGAACTTCATCGACACCGTGCTGGTCCACCACACCTGGGGCTCCATGGCCTCGGGCAACCTCAAGCAGATGTCGAACCAGTACGCCGCGATGCCGTCCATGCACATAGGGTGGTCCCTCTGGTGCGGCCTGACGATCTTCGCGGTCGCCTCGGCCCCCTGGGCCCGGATCCTGGGCCTGCTCTACCCGACGGCGACGCTCATCGTCATCGTGGCCACCGCCAACCACTTCTGGCTCGACGCCGTGGGCGGCATGATCTGCCTGGCCTTCGGCTACACGGTCTCGCGGTCCTGGTACGGCTCCTTCGCCCACCACCTGCCCCGCCACCCCGAGCACACGGGCCCGCACCCCGCGTCGGACCTGCTGAACCGCGTCCTCGCCCGCAGCCGCGCCTGAGGCGACCGCTGCGCTACTGCTCCCCGAGGGCCATCCACTTCCCGGGCGTACTGAGGGTCTCGAAGCCGGCCCGCGCGTAGACGGCGTGCGCGTCGGCGGTCGCGAGCAGCACCCGGCGCAGCCCGTACGGCTCCAGGTGCGCGCACACCGCGTCGACGAGGGCCCCGCCGAGCCCCTTGCCGCGGGCCCCCGGGTCGACGTAGACATCGCAGAGCCAGGCGAAGGTGGCCCGGTCGGTGACGACGCGGGCGTACGCGAGCTGGGCTCCGGAGGCCTGGTCGTAGAGGCCGAAGTTCAAGGAGCCCTCGATGGCGTCCTCCTGCTTCTGCCGACTGCGCCCGAGCGCCCAGTAGGCGTCCTCGGACAGCCACCGGTGGACGAGCCCGACATCGAGTCGGGTGGCGTCGGTGGAGATCTCGTATCCGTCGGGAAGGTCATCGCTCATCCCGGCATTCAACCAGCGACCGCTCGTTCCGTGCCGGCACATATCAACTGCCGGCCGGACCCGGCCACCGCGCGATCCGCGTACGACCTGAGGTGACCGGCGCCGGGGAACGGGAAGTCCGGGGTGTCAGCACGTCCGCTCGTATTCGACCTGGGTGAGGGGCTTCCCGTCGCCGAAGTCGAAGGGCCGTACGGTGCCGCTCTCGGTGAAGCCGCACTTGGTGTAGAAGCGGCGGGAGCGCGGGGTGTCGCGCAGGGTCCACAGGTGGGTACGGGCGAACCCGTCGTCGCGCAGGTGGCGCAGGGTCTCGGTCATCAGCGCGGCCGCGATGCCGCTGCCCCAGCCGTCGGGGTGGGAGTAGAAGGAGAGGATCTCGGCGAGGCCCGGCCGGGTCGCGGATGCCCGGAAGGCGGTCAGAGCGAGCGGGCGGCCGTCGTGTTCGGCCAGCAGGATCGGGGTGTCCGCCTGCCCGACCCTCTCGTGCCACCGCGTCCGCCTGCTCCGGACACCGTGTGCGGCGAACTCGGGATCGAAGAAGGGCGCGTACGCCGCCTCCCAGGCCGCGGCGTGGATCTCGCCGAGGATGTCCCCGTCGTACGGGCCGGCGCGACGAACTGTGAACATCCGGGCACCCTATCCGCGGTCCGCGGGCGGCGCGCCGGTTCCGCTGTGGATCCGGGAGCCGGGGATGAAGCGGAACCTGTCCTCCGCGTCGATGTCGTCGTGGTCGTCGTCGTGGTCGTCGTCGCTGAAGTAGAACGAGGTCGTCGTGCCGGCCACCACGTCGAGGAGGAACTGGCTGCACGAGGCCTCATGGGCCTCCCAGAAGGGGCCGCGGCCCTCGTTGAGGATGACCGTCCACTCCTCCGGCTCGACCCCGGGCCGGACCACCCAGTACAGGACGTGTCCCGAACCCTCCGCGTACCCCCAGGGCACCAGTCGGATGTCGCCGTCCAGGATTTCCGCCGGCTTGGCCTCGCCCGCCTCCCAGAAACGGGTGAGGATCTCCTCGCGCTCCGCGGTCTGGGCGAGGAGGTCGTACATCTTCTCCGGGCAGTCCGGTTCCAGCAGCCAGATCGTTCCGGCGAAGACCCCGCCCCCGTAGGTGTCGACGAGCCGCTTGTAGTCGGCCGGGAGGGCGGTGCCCAGCGCCTCCTCCACGACGGCCCACTCCACGCTGCGGGCGTCACCGGGCGGCGGACACAGACGCCTCAGCGGTTGGGTGTGGCGCAGGCTCCGGGCGATCCGTACATCGTCCGGCAGGGCACTGAACCGGGCCGGCGTCCTGGTGGAATCGAGTACCACGGCGCGCATCCGGTCGCCGACCTCGGCGCGCGGCACGTCCGCCCACCACGAGGGGTGCTTGGCCTGGTCGATGAAACCGTCGTGCCCGTCCGCGTCCACGGTGCATCCCACCGGGGCCACGGCCGTGACGACCACATCGGACTCTTGGTGATCAACAAGCATGCCCCCACCTTGCCCCATGCCGACAAGGGGCGTCCTGCCCGGGCCCGTTCGACCGCGCGGGTGGTCAGCGCAGCCACCTCCGGAGGAATCCCGGCCCCGCAGCGGCGAGGAGACCGGTACGAGCTCCTTCGACGGCGGCGCCCCTACGGAGCCGGCCGCGCCCGGAGCGATCCGGTCCAGGGCCTCGGTGAGGGTACGGACGTAGGCCGCGTCCACCAGGATCCGTTCCCTCTCGTACGGGTGGCTGAGGCGTTCCTCCTGTGCATGTCGTCGCAGACGGCTTTGACGACGAGCTCCCAGCACCACGGCTCGGGCCGCCGGTACCGGAGGACGGCCTCGGTGGCGGCGTCGAGTCTTCTCACGCGGCGGCGAAGGCCACGAAGCCGGTCCAGGCGCGCGCGCTGAGCGTGAGCCGGGCGTCCTCGGGACGCTTGGAGTCCCGGACGAGGACGGTGCCGGGGGTGTGGGCGACCTCGACGCAGTCGGGGCCGTCAGCCGTGCTGTAACTGCTCTTGACCCACGTCAACGCAGAGAGGCCCTCGGCCGACGGCGTGATGCTCATGTCTCCCCCAGTACCTTCTCGACGAACGTCAGCGATGCGCGAGGCGTCAGGGCCTGCGCCCGGATCATGCCATAGCGCATGTCCAGGATCTGGACCTCTTTGGGCTCGGTGATCAAGCGGTGCGTCAGCTGGCCTTCGTTGTGTCCGACCGTCGTTCCGTCGTTGAGGCGCATGACTTTGAACGACGCGGCGAGACCCGAGTGTTCCTCGACCGCAATGGGCATGACCTGGATCTCCACATTGCGCAACCGACCGACCTCCAACAGGTGCTCCAGTTGGCGGCGCAGCACCATCTTGCCCCCGATGGGCCGTCGGAGGACAGCCTCCTCCTGCACGACGGTCAGCAGCGGGGCCGGATGCTGTCGGAGGATTTTCTGGCGCGCCAGCCTTGCCGTGGCCAGGCGTTCGATCTCGTCCTCCGAGAATCCGGGGCGCCTGAGCCCAAAGAGGGCGCGAGCGTACTCCTCGGTCTGCAAGAGGCCCGGCACCACGACGTTGTCGTACGATCCGATCTCAACCGCCTCGGATTCCAGCCTGGCCAGATCGCGAACCTTCTTCGGATACCGGGCCTGCTGGATATCGGTCTTCATCGCGGCGATTTTCCCACCCGCCCCAAGAACCTCGTCCGCCTTGTCCAAGAACTCCGGACGCGGAATGCGGGCGCCGCGCTCGATCTTGTAGATCAGGTTCGCTCCGTAACCCATCCGTTCACCGAACTTCGCCCGGTCGAGTCCGGCGGCCTCCCGCCACATTTTCAGCTGGCGTCCCACCGTGGCGATGACCGCCCCGGATTCGTCCTCAGGGTCGAGTTCCCAGCTCGACTCGTCCGTGCCGTCCGTGCTCACTTCCACCTCCGCGGGACCGGGAGGACACGACGGGACGACTTTGGACAGCCGTCGTACACAGCGCCCTCAACTCTGTTCAGATTACGCGCGGATGGCCACGCTGAGTCACGTGAATCAGGAAATCTGCCTCGTCGCCACGCTCCCCTCCACCCCGCGCGGCGCACGCGCCGCCCGCGCGCTCACGGTCGCCCAACTTACGGAACAGAAGCTTCCGTTCGAGGATGCGGCGCAGGTCGTCGCCGAGCTGGCCGCGAATGCCGTGACGCACGGGAAGGTACGCGGACGGGACTTCCGGCTGGCGTTGCGCATCACGCCCGGGCCTACGCTCCGTATCGAAGTATCGGACACCCGGCGGGAGTTCGGACCGCCGGCGGTGACCGAAGTATCGACGCCCGGGGCGGAGTCGGGGCGGGGACTGGTTCTGGTGTCCGCGCTCGCCACGCGATGGGGGACGGATCACGGGCCCGCACCACTGAAAACCGTATGGGCCGAAATGGATTTGGCGAGTCCGATTTCACCGGATCGAGGTTTCCACGACCCGGTGGGGCGATGTCCGGTGCCGCACGACACCTAATGACAGATAACCGGGAGGAATAACCTCTCCATACCTCCCCCTCCCTCCTCACTCGGTCGGGTGAATCACCCCAACCCAGCTGGCGCATATGCGAATTCGCCGGGCACTCTGGCTCCCGACAACCCCATAGAACGCGTACGGCCCTCGTACGGGACTGGCATCCCGCCCGAGGGCCTGACCAAAGAGAAGGCAAACCCCTTCCCATGGCTGACCAGCAGCTTAGCGTGCCCTCGCGCGCCTCGTCGGGCATCCGACACATCAACCACGACCACCGCCGCGGCTACGTCAAGATCGGCAACCACCTCGCCCAGCACCGCGAGCTGAGCATGACGGCGATCGGCCTGGCCACGCACATCCAGTCCCTCCCGACGGGCAGCAAGGTCACCATCAAGGCCCTGGCCGAGCGCTTCCCGGAGGGCGAGGTCCGGATCGCCGCCGCCCTGCGCGAGCTGGAGACGCACGGCTACCTGGCGCGCCTCAAGGAGCGACTCCCGTCCGGGCATGTCGTGACCTGCACGGTCTCGTACAACAACCCGCCCGCGCGGTCGACGGAGACCCACCGCGAGCGACGCGAGCCCGCCTCGACTCCCCGGCCGGACCCTGATTCCGACCCGGACCCGGAGCCTGCCCCCGCACCCGCACCGGAAGAGGTCCCGGAGGCGGAAGTACCGGAAGCCGAGATCCAGGCCCGGGAGCTACTGGCCCGGCTGCGGTTGCGCGATCCCCGGCTGGTGCTGTCCGAGCGCGACACGGTACGGCTGGCGCCGGCCGCGGCGCGCTGGCTGGAGCGCGGGCTCGTGCCGGCCGCCGTCACCGCCGCCCTGACGCGTGCGCTGCCCTCGGCCACGATCCACTCCCCGGCGGCCCTGCTCGCCCACCGTCTGCGGGAACAGCTTCCGCCCCGGATCCCGGACGCCTGGGCGGCGCACCCCGCGGTCCCCGACCGGGTGGTCCATCCGCTCCGCTCGTGCGAGGACTGCGACCGCGCCTTCCGCTCCCCCGTCCCGGGCCGCTGCACCTCCTGTGCGGCAGCTGCCCCGGCGGCCTGAAGCCGGTGACGGTGTTGCGGATTCGGCTGCCGGGGGCGGACCGGTCCTGGTAACTGTTGTGCCTTCTCCGGGCATGTCCCGCTGCGGCGGAGCATCGCCATGCAGTCGGACCTCCCGACCGATGTGGTGGACCTGCCGGCTCGGGACGAGGACTTCTTCGTCAAGCTCACCCTGTGCCGGTACGGCGACCAAGCCCCGCACGAGCTCGTCGTGGAGATGTACACGTACTGGTACGGCCTGCAGTGGGGCTCCCTGCGCTTCCACCGGAACTTCCGGTCGTGGGGAGGTGCCACCGGTCGTACGGTGGAAGGAGGCACGTGCCCCCGCAGGAGCCTGTGGGTCGTGCACGTCCCCTGTGCAGGCCGCGCGACACCCCGTGGCCGCCCCCAGGGCGGCCGCCCCGAGAGTCGGGTGTCGTGGGCGGCTCCCCACGACCCCCGACGAGGGGAAAACTCTGATGCGTACCAAGAACAGCCGGATCCGTCGCACGTGCGCGGTCGCCTGTACCGTCCCGCTGCTCGTGTTGGGCGGCGCCGCCACCGCGCTCGCCGTCCCGACGGCGTCCGCCTCGGTCACCCGTAGCGTGCAGCAGTCCTCGCCGGACGAGATCCTCGGGCTGGTCAACGCCGAACGGGAGAAGGCGGGTTGTGAGCCCCTGACGGTGGACCCGCGGCTCGCGGCGGCCGCCCAGGCCCACGCCGACGACATGGCGGCGAACGGGCTGACCGCGCACACCGGCTCGGACGGGTCCAGCGACCTGTCCCGCATGGAGAAGGCCGGCTACTCGCCCGCGGGCCCGTCCTCGGAGAACGTCTCCGGACCGGGCCACCACTCCTCGAAGTCCCACGTCGACGGCTGGATGGCCAGCACCAGGGGCCACCGGGCAGCCATTTTGAACTGCACGTACAAGCAGACCGGGATCGGCACGAGCGGTGAGTACGCCGTCGAGCTCTTCGCCGTCCAGTCGCGGTAGCCGCACCGCTGACCGCTGATCCAGCCCGAATGCGGAGAGCAGGTACGCCCCCATGCACATGTCGACCCGTATCGCCGGTGTCCTCACCGGCCTGGCGCTCGCCCTCGGCGGCGCCGCCTTCGCGGCTCCCGCCGCCCACGCGGACGTCACGGCCTGCATCAACCAGGTCGAGCGCGAGCTGCAGGGGGGTGAGGCCCCGGACTCCGTTCGCATGGCCTGCTACGTCGGTCTGACCGGCGACCAGGAGCAGTGCGTGTCCGGCCTGACGGCGGGAGGTGTCACCAACGGGACCGCGGTGAGCGCCTGTCGGGTGGCCCCCGAGTAGGAGTTCCGCCGCCCGCACCACCCCCCGCACCGCCAGTCGTGCCCCCACTCGTTTCCGAGAGCAGGTGTGTGCCCCATGCGCACGTCGACCCGTATCGCCGGTGTGCTCACCGGCCTGACCCTCGCCCTCGGCGGCGCCGCCCTCGTCGCCCCCGCCGCCCACGCGGACATCCCAGCCTGCACGAACATGGTCGCGCAGGCGGGTGTCGAGGTCACCGACGCCGTCACGGCGTCTTGCAGGCAGGGCGTGAGCGGCGATCTGCAAGGCTGCGTGAGCGGCCTGACCGCGGCCGGAGTGCCGGGTGGCGCCGCGAACGGTGCCTGCCGGGCGGCGGCCCTGGAACCGCGGTAGGTCGTCTCTTTCGGATCTTGTCGGTCAGGTCCGCGGGGTATCAGCGGCGCCTGTAGCGCGCGTAGCGCCCGTTTTCCCTCCGAGGGGAAACGGGCGCTTTGCTCCGTCTCGGCCTTTTCGGGTCGATCTGATCCATCGGCCGCCCTGGCGTCCCAGGCGGCCCGGCCGGGAAACAGTGACATGCGTCACGGCACCCCCGGCGGCGGTGGGCTTTCTTGATGGAGCGTTAACCCGGCGACATTTCGATATTTGTCCCTTTTGGAATCGACATTCCCCTCTCCGCCGGAAACGGAATACGCGGCACCGAGGGGCGTGTCCCCGACCGACCAGGTCACAGCTGTTTCTGATCACCCATCAGACGGTTGCGGGAGTGACCAAATCGTGATGATGCACGATCACTGTCCTCTTTCAAGCCGCGCGCCGACCGCCGCGGGCTCGTGATCAGCGGAAACTTGCCAGGCCATTCACAGGCTTCTAAGAATGGCGGCCTCTTCGGTGCCCTGCGATTCCGGCGCCGAAAGCTTCGCGATCACTGAATGAGGTCAGGCATGCAGAAGCATCGGAAGAAGACGTCCTACAAGAAAATAGCCATCGGTGTCGGCGCGCTCGCCATCGTGGGTGTTCCCACCGCTGCCATGGCCTGCTTCGACGGTCAGGACGACGGCCGGACCCGGACCGTGAGCCACCAGCAGCAGCGGCCGTGGCAGTGGCAGCAGACGCCGTCGGCCACGCCGACCACCCTGGCACCCGTGGACGCGCCGCTCCCGAGCGAGACGCCGAGCAGCAGCCCCTCCGAGGCCTCCCCCAGCACCGCCGCGCCCACGCAGCCGGTCGTGGAGACCACCCCGCCCGCGCAGCCCGAGCCCGCGAAGCCGCCGGTCGAGACGAAGAAGCCGACGACGGCACCCCAGCCGTCCAAGCCCGCCGCCCCGCCGGCGAGCGGCTCCGTCGCGCAGGTCCTCGCGCTCGTCAACCAGGAGCGCGCCGCCGCCGGATGCTCGGCCGTCTCCCTGAACGCGAAGCTCACGAAGGCCGCACAGGACCACAGCGCCGACATGGCCTCCCACAGCAACATGTCCCACACCGGCTCCGACGGCTCGGATCCGGGCGCGCGGATCACCCGCGCCGGATACACCTGGAGCACCTACGGCGAGAACGTCGCCTACGGCTACAGCACTCCCGAGAAGGTCATGGAGGGCTGGATGAACAGCCAGGGCCACCGGGAGAACATCCTGAACTGCTCCTTCAAGGAGATCGGTATCGGCCTGGCGCAGCCCGGCAACTACTGGACGCAGGACTTCGGCACCGCCCGCTGACGACGGCGCCACCCCGACATGGCGGACCGCGGACCCACGCAGGGTCCGCGGTCCGCCTCGTCCGTTCCGGTCAGAGCCTGACCAGCACTCCGCGCCAGGTCCAGCCCGCCGTGAGGACCGTGTTCTGCAGGGGGTTCTTCATCTCCCCCGTCTCGAAGCGGAACGTCTCCACCTTGCGGCGGCGGCCGTCGGCGCCCCGCTGGAACTCCCACTGCTTGTAGACCGCTTTCCCCGGACCCCGGCCGTACTGCTCGCCGGAGTGCTCCAGCGAGGGCTCCCACCGCTCTTCGAGTACGCGCACCTCGTGCTTCGCGGGGACCAGCCGCATGCTGGTCTTCAGGGTCAACCGCATCTCGCTGATACGGCACTCCGCCACCAGGTCCGCACGCTCGCGCGAGGTGCCCTCACGCACGACGAACCGCGCCCCCGGACCGCCCAGCGCGAGCAGCGCGTCCCGGAGCTCCTCAGCGGCCCCCGGAGTCATTCCACGGGCCGGGTACCTCGTGCCCGTGCGCCCGTCCCAGAAACGGCCCACCGTCAGCTCCTCGCCCCGTTGTCGGGGCGCACACCGTGCGTCGGCCCGCCCGGCGGTCCGCTCGTCAAAACCTGTACACCACCCCGCGCCAGGTCCAGCCCGCCCCGAGAACCAGGTTCCGCAGTGGGTCCTTCATGTCCCGCGAGTCGAAGCGGAACGTCTCGACCTTGCGCCGCCGGCCGTCAGGCCCCTTCTCATACGTCCACTCCCGGGAAGCCCTGGGCGCCGGCCCACTTCCGGACTCACGCGACACGGCCAACTTGGGCGGATCCCCGACCCACGTCACCTGCACCTGCTCGTCGAGGGTGCGCACCTCGCGCTGCAGGGGGATGAAGCGCATCCGGATCTTGAGTCTCAGCTCCACCTGCCGACGGGAGAAGCCGGAGCCCGAGGCGGGCTTCAGCACCCGCCACTCCGCCACCAGGTCGGCCTTCTCCTTCGGGAAGGCATAGCGGATACGGAACGGCACATCCTGGCCGTTGATCGCAAGCAGCGCTTCCCGGAGCTCCATCGTCGGCAACGGGGCGATCCCGTTGTCGGGGTGCCTGGTGCCGGTGTATTTGTCCCAGAGGCGGCCCATCGTCAGCTCACCGCCCCATTGTCCGGGCGCACCGTGCGTACGAAGTCCTGGAACTGGTGCAGGACTTCGTCATGCTGGGCCCTGGTGGCGGTCAGGGCCAGGCGGATCATCGCCCGCTTGTGCGGGTCCTCGGTGTCCACGAGGGACAGGTACACCTGGGACTGGACCAGCTCGTGGCGGACGCCGTCGGCCACGGCCGAGAAGCTCAGCCGCTGGGTCAGGGCGGGCGCGTCCTCGGAACCGACCTCGCGGCGGTGGACCACCTCCACCGACTCGGCGAACGTGCGCAGCTGCTCCACCGACGCGTCGGCGATCTCGGCCAGGGTCACGTCTTCCTTCGGGAACCCACCGTCGACGGTGATGTTGGCGGTGAACCCGGCGTCCGGCTGCGGATGCACCGCGGCGAAAGCCACATCTGGTACCCCGGCCCCCTCGGGACGGGCCGGGAGCCAGCCCTCCGGCAGCCGGAACTCGATCGGCACCGGCAGTGCTGTGGACATTTCCAACCTTCCCTTCACTGCGACAGACGTAGGTCGATCAACCAGTCTCTGAAGTCGCCGACCGCGTCGCCGACCGAGTCGGCCGCGGCGCCGGCGGCCTCCTTGACCTTGTCAGGATCGACTGTGATCTCGAACCCCAGGGCACCACCCCTCGGGAGGGAAGCACCCGCGTCTGCTCCGAGCTTCCACACACCCGTCGCCTCGTCGTGCTTCAGACCCGCCCAGGCCTTGGCACCGGGCCCGTTCCACCCCTCGGCAGTTCCGCCGATGCCGATCCCCGCATACTCCACGCCCCCGGCGACACCGGCCTTCGTCCCGGCGAACGCCTTCGCCCCCAGCGTGACCTCGTCCTTGGTCGCCTGGGCAGTGCCGCTTATCTCGCCTCCGGCGAAGCCCTCGAAACGCCCGTAGGCACCGAAACGCCCGTTCTGGGCACGCGCCTCGGCCAGTGCCCGCAGCCCTACGGATCCCTCGGCTTTGGCGACGACGCCCTCGCCGGTGATGCCGTAGTTCGCGGTGGCTCTGGCGCCCCCGTAGACATCGGCGACCCCGGAGAGCGCCCAGTCGCCCTTGGGCATCGATCCTTCCGCGGTGACATGGAAGAGGTCGGCGTACGCCTTGAACGAGCCCTCCTTGCCGTACTTGACACCGCTGATGGTGAAGCCCGCATCGGGCCCGGTCACCGTCAGCTTCCCCTCGGGTCCACCGCTCTTCGCAGGCGCGGCTTCGGGCTTCTCGAACTTCTTGAGGTCGCCCTCCGCGTACTTGTTGAAGCCGGTGAGGGTCTCGTCCCTGCCGCTGCCCTTGCCGAGGGCGTCCTTGTTGCTGTCGACCACGGCCGTCGTGAGGGCGTCGTGGACGTGCTGGTCGGCGTCGGAGGCGGCCTTCACCCGGTCGTCGATGTGCTTCTGCCACTTGCCGACGGCGGTCCGGACGGCCGCCTGGCCGTCGGGGTCGTGGTGATAGGCACTGCGTTCGGCGGGCGTGAGCTTGCTGTAGTCGAAGGCGACGCGGCCCTGCTCCGAGACGGTCATGCCGGCGGCGATCGCGTCGTCGCGGGCGCTCTCCAGCTTCTTCCTGAGGTCGGTGAGCAGTTCGTGGGCGCCCCGTAGCAGGCTCGCGACGGCCTTGGCCTGGCTCTGCGCGGCGGAGTACTCGTAGCGGGTCGCCGTGAACTTCACCCGTGCGGCCTGGACGCTGAGACCGGACCAGGTGTCGCCCATGGTGATCTTCTGGACGGTGTCGCCGTAGTGGGTCTCGATCTTCTGCAGCTCGGTCGCCATCGCCTCCCATTTGGCGGCGGCCGTCGACAGCAGACCCAGATCCGTGGTCAGGACTTCGTAGTAGGTCAGCACCGAAGCCCCTTACATCCGGCTCAGTTGCGACTGCGACGTGAACTGGTTACCCAGGCCGATGTCGTTGCTCGTGAAAGAACCCGAGGCACGGCGCAGGGCGGCCTTCTCCCCGGCGAGGCGGCCCATCAGGGTCGTGACCTGCTGGTCCCAGGTGTCCGCCACCTTCTTCAGGGCGGCGGCGGTCTGCCAGCCCTCGAAGCCCTTCCGGGCGGCCTCGATGGCCTCGTCCGCATCCTCGGCGTGCTTCTTGGTCTCGGGTTCCAGATAGTTCTGGATCGTGCCCGCCGCCGCGTTCTTCTCGGCGGGCGACGAGGCGAAGTCCGGGGACCCGCCCCGAACGAACGGCCCGGACGGCGGCAGGGTCACCCCCGGAGCGTACGGACCCATCGGCGGTCCGCTGTTCAAGCGCATGTCGACCGGCTGATCCGGTATCGGACCCAACACGTCTGTCATTTCCGTGCCTCCCCCATGATCGAAGGCTGATCCTATGCAAATAGCGAAGGCATTTGCTAGGCACGGCAGGCCAGTTGGGCGGCCCGGTCCCCGGAGCCGTTACGCCCCGTAGAACAGTTCGTCCACCACCGCCCGGGCACGCCGGGTGATGCGGCGGTAGTCGTCCAGCATCTCCCCGACCGTGCCTTCGGCGTATCCGAGGTAACGGCCCACCGCCGCCAGCTCCCGGGCCTCGGTCGGGAAGGTGTCCCCGGCCCGCCCGCGCACCAGCATCACGGCGTTGCGGACCCGGGTCGCCAGGACCCAGGCCTCGTCCAGGATCTGCGCCTCCTCGGTCGGGATCAGCCCGGCCGCGTGGGCGGCCGCCAGGGCCTCGCGGGTACGGGTGGTGCGCAGGCCCGGTTCGGCCCAGGCGTGCCGCATCTGCATCAGCTGGACGGTCCACTCGACGTCGCTCAGGCCGCCGCGGCCGAGCTTGGTGTGCAGGGTCGGGTCGGCGCCGCGCGGCAGCCGCTCCGACTCCATGCGGGCCTTGAGCCGGCGGATCTCGCGTACGGCGTCCTCGCCGAGCCCCTCCATCGGGTAGCGCAGCGGATCGATCAGCTCGATGAACCGGGCGCCGATGTCGGCGTCGCCCGCCACCGGTTCGGCGCGCAGCAGGGCCTGGCTCTCCCAGGTCAGGGACCAGCGCCGGTAGTACGCGGCGTAGGAGGCGAGCGTGCGCACCAGCGGGCCGGAGCGGCCTTCGGGGCGCAGGTCGGCGTCGATGAGCAGCGGCGGGTCGGTGGTGGGCAGTTGGAGCAGCCTGCGCATCTCGGCGATGACGGTCTGGGCGGCCTTCGCGGCCTCCTGCTCGTCGACGCCCTCGCGGGGTTCGTGGACGAACAGGACGTCGGCGTCGGAGCCGTAGCCGAGTTCGTGGCCGCCGAAGCGACCGACGCCGATGACGGCGAAGCGGGTGGGCAGGGTGTCGCCGTAGTGGCTGTGGACGGCGGCGCGCAGGGCCCCGGCGACGGTGGCGGCGGTGAGGTCGGAGACGGCCCCGCCGACCCGGTCGACGAGGGCTCCGTGGTCCTCCTCGGCCGGGTTGTCCTCCGTACCGTAGGAGCCGATGATGTCGGCCGCGGTGGTCCGGAAGAGCTCGCGGCGGCGCACGCCGCGGGCGACGGCGACGGCGGCCTCGGGGTTCTCGGCGCGGCCGACGGCGGCCAGGACCTCCTGCTCCAGGGCCTCGTGCGTACGGGGCTGCAGGCCTTCGGGATCGCCGAGCAGGGCCACGGCCTCGGGGGCGCGCATCAGCAGGTCGGGGGCGAGGCGCCCGGCGGACAGGACGCGGGCCAGGTTCTCGGCGGCGGCGCCCTCGTCGCGCAGCAGGCGCAGGTACCAGGGGGTCTTGCCGAGGGCGTCGGAGACCTTGCGGAAGTTCAGCAGGCCGGCGTCCGGGTCGGCGGAGTCGGCGAACCAGCCGAGCATGACCGGGAGCAGGGTGCGCTGGATGGCGGCCTTGCGGGTGACGCCGGAGGCGAGGGCTTCGAGGTGGCGCAGGGCCGAGGCCGGGTCGGCGTAGCCGAGGGCCTCCAGGCGTTGGCCGGCGGCGCGCGGGGAGAGCCGGGTCTCGCCGGGGGTGAGCTGGGCGACGGCGTCGAGCAGCGGCCGGTAGAAGAGCTTCTCGTGCAGGCGGCGGACCACGGAGGCGTGCCGGCGCCAGGCTTTGTTGAGCTCGGCGACGGGTTCGGTGCGCAGGCCCATGGAGCGGCCGAGGCGCCGCAGGTCGTTCTCGTCCTCGGGGACGAGGTGGGTGCGGCGCAGCCGGTAGAGCTGGATGCGGTGCTCCATGGCGCGCAGGAAGCGGTACGCGTCGTGCAGTTGGGCGGCGTCGGCGCGGCCGACGTAGCCGCCGGCGGCGAGGGCGTGGAGGGCGTCGAGGGTGGTGCCGGAGTGCAGGGTGGCGTCGCTGCGACCGTGGACGAGTTGGAGGAGCTGGACGGCGAACTCGACGTCGCGCAGGCCGCCGGGGCCGAGTTTGAGCTCGCGGTCGACCTGGGCGGCGGGGATGTTGTCGACGACGCGGCGGCGCATCCTCTGGACGTCGGCGACGAAGTTCTCGCGTTCGGCGGCCTGCCAGACCAGCGGGCTTATGGCCGCGATGTACTCGGCGCCCAGGGCCTCGTCGCCGGCCACGGCGCGGGCCTTGAGGAGGGCCTGGAACTCCCAGGTCTTGGCCCACCGCTGGTAGTAGGCCAGGTGGGAGGCGAGGGTGCGGACGAGGGGGCCGTTGCGGCCCTCGGGGCGGAGGTTGGCGTCGACGGGCCAGATGGTGCCCTCGACGGTGGTCTCCGAGCAGATCCGCATGAGGTGGGAGGCGAGGCGGGTGGCGGCCTGGAGGGCCTTGGCCTCGTCGGCGCCGGGGGCCGCGTCGCCGACGAAGATGACGTCGACGTCGGAGACGTAGTTCAGCTCGTTGCCGCCGCACTTGCCCATCGCGATCACGGCGAGGCGGCACAGGGCGGCATCCTCGGGGGCGGCCGCGGAGGCGATCCGCAGGGCCGCGCGGAGGGTGGCGGTGGCCAGGTCGGCGAGCTCGGCGGCGGTCTGGGCGACGTCGATGGTGCCGCAGACGTCGCGGGCGGCGATGGAGATCAGGCAGCGGCGGTAGGCGACGCGCAGGCCGACGGGGTCGTGCGCGTCGGCGAGGCCCTGCTCGAACTCGGCGAGTCCGGGGTGCAGGTCGGCGGCCTCGTAGGTGATGAGGCCGAGCCAGTCGCGGGGGTGGCGGGCGAGGTGGTCGCCGAGGGCCTCGGAGGCGCCCAGCACACCGAGCAGCCGGTCGCGCAGCGGCTTGGCGCTGACGAGGGTGTCGAGGAGCCCGGGCAGCTCGCCGTCCGGCTGCGCTTCGGCGAGCCGGACCAGTCCGAGGAGGGCGAGGTCGGGGTCGGCGGTCGCGCCGAGGGCGTCAAGCAGCACGGGATCGGTGCGTACGGCCGCGAGCGCGTCGGCGTCGAGCAGCCGGGCGGCGGTCGAGGGGTCGGTGAAACCGCTGCGGAGCAGTCGGATGAAGGTGCTGCTCCTGCGTCCCGGGACCGTCATCCCGCCGCCTCCCGCGGTTGTCGCTGCCACTGCCCTGGCGTGCTCTTCTCCTGAGCCTAGGCCCTGGGACCTGTCGGCGGAGTCCCGCCCTGGCCGCGACGCAGATTTAGGCGTGTCCGGATCAAATGTTCGACCCGAGACGCATACGATGCCAGGATCTGTCCGATCATCGGTTTACTAAACACGTCATGGGGGTACTCCCCGCCGGCCGGGAGGAGCCTCGTGTCCGACTCCTGGCAGGGCCCCGGGGCCTGGGACCCACAGGGTGCGTCGACCGGATCCGGGTGGGGGCAGCAGGCCTGGCCGTCGGAGCAGGGACAGCAGCCGTACCGGGCGGCGCAGCAGGGTCGACAACAGCCCTACCCGGCGCAGGACGCGCAGCAACAGCCGTACCAGGGGCACCCGCAGGAGCAGCACGCTCACGCGCACCCGCCCCAGCAGCACGTGTACGCGCACCCGCCTCAGCAGGTCCACCAGGCCGATCCCCAGGCCGAGTTGGCCGAGCCCCAGGCCACGGCCGAACACGCCGAAGTCCCCGAAGCCCCCGAAGCTCCCGCCGCTCCCGCCGCTCCCGAAGCCGAGGCCGTCGCAGCCGCCGAGGTCGAGGCCGAGGCCGAGACGTCCGGCAGCCGCCGTCAGGCGCGCCGCCGGGCGCGCGGCAAGGACGGCGCCCGAAGTGGTGCCCGGGGCGGGGCCCGTCCCCGTCGTCGTCGCCGGGCCGGCCTCGTCAAGGTCGTCGCCTTCTGCGTGGTCACCGCCCTCGGCGGCCTGCTCCTCCTCCGGGGCAACGAGCTCCTCGACCGCCTCGGCCCCTCCACCGCCCCCGACAAGGCGGCCGGCACCCCCACCCCCGCCCCCGAGCCGCCCGACCCGGGCCGGGTGCTCCAGGTCATCGCGCACCCCGACGACGACCTGTACTTCATGAACCCGGACCTGCGGTACTCCATATCCGCCGGCAGCCCCGTCACCTCGGTCTACCTGACCTCCGGCGAGGCCGACGGCATCAACGCGGGCTCCGCCAAGGCGGCCACCACCAAGCCCGACAAGCCCGCCTACGCCGAGGCCCGCCAGAACGGCATACGCGCCGCCTACGCCAAGATGGCCACCGGCGACCGCGGCAGCCCCTGGACCCGCACCGTCGTCCCGACCAAGGGCGGCGGCCACGCCGAGGTCGACGTCCTCGTCGCCAAGCCCCAGGTCAACCTGGTCTGGTTGCAGCTCCGCGAGGCCGGCACCGTCTACGACAACGCCCCGAACAGCCTGCACGGCCTGTGGGACGGCAAGGTTCCCCGCCTGGACTCCATGCTCGCGTCCGGCACCCCGGTCACGCAGAAGTTCTCGTACTCCAAAGATCAGGTCGTCCAGACCCTCGTCGGCATCCTGGAGCAGTACCGGCCGACCACCGTCCGCTCCCAGGACCCGACCCCCGGCCGGTATCCCGACACCAAGCGGTACACCGACCACCAGGACCACTTCTACGGTGCCCGGTTCGTGCAGCTGGCCACCGCCGCCTACGCCAAGGACGTCACCGACCGCCCGCACTTCGCGGTGCAGAACTACGCCGGCTACATAAACGGCTCGCTGCCCAGCGCCCTGGACCCGGACGAGGCCAAGGAGAAGCTGGACATCCTGGGCACCTACGCCTGGCTCGACCGGCAGAACCACTGCAACAGCCCCGCCGGCTGCGGCGACCTCAAGATCTCCGACCAGCCGGGCGGCAACCGGTGGTCGGACTCCATCAACTACGCCCGCGGCACCAGCACCGACTGGCTGACCTCCGACGCGCAGCAGGGACTGTGGGCCTTCAAGGTGCTCGACGGCCAGGTGGCCGTCTGGCACCGGGCCGGTCCCGCCGGCCGCTGGAAGGGGCCGGACCTGCTCCCCGGCACCGGCATGGACCCGGGCGTGAGCACCGTGACCCTGGCGGACGGCCGGATAGCCGTCTTCGGCACCCGCACCTCCTTCGGCGTGAAGCCCACCGACTACAAGCGCGAGGTCGTCCACGTCGTCCAGAAGCAGCCGGGGGCCGAGGAGTTCACCGAGTGGCAGTCGCTCGGCACCCCCGAGACCGCGGACGAGAACTGGACCTCCGACATCAGCGCCCCGGCCGTATCGGTCGACGGCACCGGGCAGTTGGCGGCGTACGTCCGCGACGGCGCGGCCGGCTTGCGCGGGCGGGTGCAACAGGCGGACGGCAGCTGGGGGCCCTGGGAGAAGTACGGCGGCACCGACCTGCACGGCTCCCCGGCCACCGCCACCGACGGCGCCGGGCGGCGCATGGTCTTCGCCGCCACCTCCAAGTCGGTGGTGGGCTGGACGCAGCCGACGCCGGGCGCCCCGCTGGGCCAGGTCACGGCCACCGGGCTGCCGGACACCACGCTCCCGCTGACCGCGGACGGCCGCGAGGGCGGCGTACGGCTGTGGTTCCGCAAGCCCGGCTCGGGCAATGTCCGTACCGCCCTGATCACGGGTGAGGGCGGGCTGAAGGTGAGCCAGATGACCGACCTCGGCGGCCTCCAGGGCTTCGGCTCGGTGACGGCGAGCGGGCACGTACTGGCGGGCCGCACGGCGGGCGGGCAACTGGGCTCGGAGGCCGGGTCGGGGCGGCCGTGGGAACGGTCCCCGCTGATGTTCGTCGGCGCGCCCTCCTCCACGATGACCGGCAAGAGCCTGGTCAGCCTGGCGGTGGTGGGGCTCGACGCACGGCTGTACGTGACCTCCTCGGCCGACGTGCCGAACGCGCACCTGGCGCCGTGGCAGCCGGTGGGCCCGCGCAACGCGCCCCCGTCGCTCCCCTCGCCCGTGTCGCCGCCGCCCGCGTCGTCTCCGTCTCCGGCATCGCCCGCATCGCCCGCATCGCCCGCGTCGGGCCCGGGTTCCGCAGCACCGTAGGTGGACGGACAAAGTCCGCATCTGGTACCGGAATACCACTGGTCATCTGCGGATTCGGTGAACCAAGTCCGCCGATTTTCCCTCTCTCTGACTGTTCAACACTTCTTCCGTCAGAGCGAGACCGAACCCGAGGCGTGACCCGATGCCTGTGACCCGTCGCCGCTTCGCGGCCCTGCTCACCGTGCTGACAGCCGGCGCCACCGGTGTGCTCTCCGTGGCCGGCCAACAGACCACCGCCGAAGCCACCCAGGAGAAGAACCCGGCCGCGGTCCGGCCCGCGAGCGTCACCTCCGGTTCGGTCGTCCAGGTCGTCGCCCACCCCGACGACGACCTGTTCTTCATGAACCCGGACCTCAGCCGGTCCCTGCTGTCCGGCACCCAGGTCACCACCGCCTACCTCACCTCCGGCGAGTCCGACGGCCGCAACGAGGCCCACGGCGGCGCCGCCGACGACCCCGAACAGCCCGCCGACCGCGCCCACTACGCGGAGGCCCGGCAGAACGGCATCCGTTCCGCGTACGCGCAGATGGCCACCGGGGACCGCACGAGCGCGTGGAAGCGTACGGTGCTGGCCACCGCCGGCGGCGGCCGGGCCGAGGTCGACGTCCTCATAGCCAAGCCGCAGGTCAACCTGGTGTGGTTGATGCTGCGCGAGGCCCGCAGCACCGGCGGGGACACCCCCGAGAGCCTGCGCGGCCTGTGGAACGGTCGGATACCCGCGCTGGAGGCCCAGCTCACCTCCGGCACCCCGGTCAAGCAGTCGTTCACGTACACGAAGGACCAGCTCGTCCAGGCGATAGCCGGGGTCCTGGAGCAGTACCGGCCGACGACGATACGGATGCAGGACCCGACGCCGAACCGGTACGGCGAGAACGGGACCGGCCGGTACACCGACCACCAGGACCACATGTACGGCGCCCGCTTCGTGCAGGCCGCCACCGCCGCCTACGCCGCCCAGGTCCACAGGCGCCCGCACTTCACGGTCCAGAGTTACCTCGGCTACCACAACAGCACCCTCCCGCACGCGCTGGACCCGCAGACCGCCGAGACCAAGACCGGCTTCCTGAGGACCTACGCCTGGCAGGACCGCCAGGACTACTGCGGCAGCCCGTCGGGCTGCGGCGACCGCAAGGTCGCGGGCAACCCGACCGGGCGCAACTGGGCCCAGTCGCTGCGCTACACCCGCGCCGAGACCACCTCCTGGCTGACGGAGGGAACGCCCGGCCGACTGTGGGCCTTCGCCACGCTGGACGGCCGGACCGCGTACTGGACGCGCAACGCCGGCGGCGACTGGGCGGGCCCCATGTTCCTCCCGGGCACGGGCATCGACCCGGGCGCCACCGCCGCCCGCCTCCCCGGCGGCCGCGTCGCCGTCCTCGCCACCCGCACCACCTTCGGCTCCGCGCCCGCGGAGTACCGGCGCGAGGTCGTGTACGCCGTCCAGTCCGCGCCCGACGGCCCGTTCGGCCCGTGGCAGTCGCTCGGCACCCCGGAGAGCACCGACGACGAGGGCACCTCGGCGATCAGCGCGCCGGCGGTGGCCGTGGACGCGCGGGGCGGCCTGACCGTCTACGTCCGCGACTCGCGCCGCACCCTGCGCGCGACCACGCAGCAGTCGGACGGCGGTTTCTCCCCGTGGGAGCGGCTCGGCGGCGAGGACCTGCAGAGCGACCCGGTGACGGCGCTCGACGCGGCGGGGCGGCGGCACGTGTACGCGACCACCACCACCTCCGTCCTGGCCTGGACCCAGCGCACCCCGGACACCCCGCTGCTCGGCCCCGCCCCGACGGGCCTGCCCGCCACCACGGTCCCCCTCTCGGCGGCCCCGGACGGTGCGGGCGTGCGCCTGTTCTTCCGCCGCCCGGACTCGGGGGTCGTGCGCACCGCCCTGGTCACGGCGGGTCCCTCGGTCCGGCCCCAGGTCTCCAGCGTCACGGAGGCGGGCGGCCGCGCCGGCTACGGCGCGGTCTGCGCCGCGGGCCGCCTCATGGTGGGGCGCGCGGACAGCGGCACCGTCAGCACCACGGGCCTCGGCGGCCCGCCGGCGTGGGAGGAATCCCGCATGCTCTTCGCGGGCGCCCCGTCGGCCGTCCTGGAACCGTCCGGCACCACCACGACGGCGGTCCTGGGCCTGGACGGCGAACTCCACACGACGACGACCCCCATCACCCCCAACCGCCCCGCCTGGCACCGGGCGGTCCACTGACGACGGGCGCGAACGGTGTCAGCGAGCCATCCAGGGGACACGGCAGGTGTGCGGGGCCGTTCCCTCCGGACACAGGGTCCTGATCACCGTCGCGCGGATCGCCCGCCAGGTCCGCAGCGAACAGGCCAGGTCGACCTGCAGCTCGACCGGTTCCCGCGCACCACGGCTCTCGCCGGGATGTTCGATGTCCCACTGCTCCGCCAGGTGGTCGTACATCTCGGCGGTCGGCATCCCGCTCCCGGGCAGGGTCCGTAGGACGCTCTCACCCGTGATCCGGGCGCTCCGCGAACCCACGGCGTCCGCGACGAGCCCCTCGACCCAGGCCAGCCCCTGCTCGTCCGCGTACAGGCCGAACCTCAGTGTGCGCGTTCTCATCGCATCAGACCTTCGTGAGGACCGTGGTGAACCAGGAGTGCACGGGGGCGAGCGCCGGCGACGCGGGCCATCCGTTGACCGCGGCAAGAAGCTGCCAGTATCGCTCGGCGTGGGGATCGGCGGTCGTCCGCAGGCGGGCGAGAAGCCAGCGCCGCAGCCCGCCTTCGTCGGCACGCTCGAACGCGTGGGCATAGAGGCTGCCCAGTGAGCCGGCGAGCAACGTACCCCCGGCCGAGACCGGCAGGAGGCCGACGGACACGGCCTCGTCGATCCGTTCCCGCATCGCCCGGTCGAGCGCGTCCTGCAGGGTGCCGACGTCCTGCTGGTCAGGCTCTTCCGCCTGATGCTCCGCAGTGCGGCGGATCGCGGCCCGGAAGTCCTCGTCCTGGCAGAGCCCGGCGAGTTCCACCCAGGCCTCGACCTGTTCGGGCGTGGGATCGTCGGGGAGCTCGGGCACGACGGAGCGCATCAGAGCCGCGAACTCGGGATTGGTGTACGGGTCTTGGAATACCTCCTCGACGAAGTCGCCGATCAGTCGGCGCCGTTCGGCGCGGGAGAGCGTGGCGAGTCGGTGCATGAGGTCCATCTCCATGGTGGTGGGGCCGCGTCCGGCGACCGCGCGGAGCACGGCCCGGCGCAGGCTGAGGGTCCGGATCTGTACGTCCAGGGCGTCGGCGTGCGCCGCCGCGACCTCCGCCACGGACGCTTCCCGGTCCAGCACCTTGCGTACGGTGGCCAGATCGATCCCGAGGTCGCGCAGCGTGCGGGCCAGGTCGAGGCGGGCGAGCGCGTCCGGCCCGTAGAGCCGGTATCCGGCCGGGCTCCGCTCGGTGGGCGGGACGATGCCCTGGTCCGAGTAGAACCGGACGGTCTTCACGGTCAGACCGGTCCGCCGGGCCGACTCGCCGATCGAATGAAGCGTCGCGCTGTCCATGGCCCCCAGCCTGCTGTCTCCCCCCACGGGAGACTCAACCCAGCGCCCTGGCCGTCCCTCGGGGGTCGTCGGCCGCGACCCTGTCGATGAACCGCCGGACCTGCTCCTCGGCGGGCACGTCGCGCGACACCGGAACCTCATGCACGAAGGTGCTCCCGATCGAGTACGGCTCCTCGAGAGGGCTGAAACGCACCACGATCTGTGCGGACTCCTGACGCCGCAGCGGATGGACGGCGTTCACGCCCCAGCCCCAGCGCTCGAAGCAGTCGGATTCTGCGAGCTCCAGGGCCATCAGCCGGGTGACACTGTCCACGGGCTCCTCCCAGCTGAGATCCGCCACGGCCCGCGCCAGTTCGGCGTCGTACCGGGCCGCGTCGAAGTGGACGTCGGCGGGCACCGGGACCCGGATGTCTTCCGTGTTCTCCCAGCCCGTCCACACCACCCGGTCGGCCCGGCGCCGGATCGTGACGAAGATGCCCCCGCAGCAGTCGGTGACGCAGTCGTTGTTCGTCAGCTCGACCCTGCGCGGCTCGTCCGAGGCGGCCAACGGCCACTCCTCGACCCGACCGAACCACTTCTCGCGCGAGCAGCTCGACACCCCGCCGGGGTGGATCTCCTCCAGCACGTCCCGCCCGTCGATCAGCAGCCGCATCTCCGCCCACTGACTGAGGGCGAGGTCAGGGCGCGGCACGACGAACCCGAGACGAAGGACACTGACGGCCGGAAGGGACTCCATACCCCCATCGTCGCCGACGCCCCGAATCCCCGAGAACCGAATATCCCCGGCCTTCGTCCCGAAGCAGAGACGGCCCGGGTGAATCAGCTCGTTCGGCGGCGAGGCCGTACGCACCTCCGCTTCAATGTCCGCCATGGAACTCCGCGAGAAGTACCCGTGGGCAGCCGCCCACCACAGGGTCGGCACGGCTTCCGCACGGGGCGAGTGCACCTGGGGAGCTCCCTGCTCCCACCCCGCGGTGTGGAGCGTGCGGGTCAGCGACACCGGCGGCGACAGCTGGTGGGCCGCCTGCGAGGATCACGCCGCCGCATCCACGGTGCTTTCGCCCGACACGACGTAGCGCTCCTGGTCCTCCGTCCCGAGAGTCTCCATGGCGCTGCCCCCCTGACGGCTCGACCAGCGGAACACTCCGGGCTGCCGCAGGGACGCCTCCATTCCGGGTTCCGCGCCCCGTAGGTTCAGGTGATGGCCCGTACTGAACACCAGGCGCAGCGAGCCGGACTTGAAGACGATCGCCGACAGGACGGTGGCGCCGACGAGTCGGCCCCACTCTTCACCGCCGACCGCTACGGCCCCCGGAGCGGTTTCCGGCCCGTCCGTCAGGAGTACGGGGCCGGCGACCGTGAGCACCACCTCGTCGGCGAACGTCACCGAGAGGGCCGCCTCCGTCCGTGAGACGGCCCGCACCGGGCTGCCCCGCAGTCCGATGCGCCGGCGGTCGCCGAGGTCCTCGATCACGACCGGCCCGGGAGGGGTGAGACGGCTCCGGGCCGGCGGCTGATTGCCGTCGGCCCGGGAGGGTCGTGGTGCTGGGATATTGACTCTGACCTGCGGTTACAGGACCGGGAGGTTCTTGCGGAGTTCGAAGGCCGTGACCTCGCTGCGGTACTCCTCCCACTCCTGCTTCTTGTTGCGCAGGAAGAAGTCGAAGACGTGCTCGCCGAGGGTCTCGGCGACCAGTTCGCTGCGTTCCATCAGGGCGATGGCCTCGCCGAGGTTCTGCGGGAGGGGTTCGATGCCCATCGCGCGGCGTTCGGCGTCGGAGAGGGCCCAGACGTCGTCGTCGGCGCCCGCCGGGAGTTCGTAGCCCTCCTCGATGCCCTTGAGGCCGGCCGCGAGGAGGACGGCGTAGGTGAGGTACGGGTTGGCGCCCGAGTCGATCGAGCGGACCTCGACGCGCGACGAGCCCGTCTTGCCCGGCTTGTACATCGGGACGCGGATCAGGGCCGAGCGGTTGTTGTGGCCCCAGCAGATGTACGACGGGGCCTCGCCGCCCGCGCCGGCGCTGCGGGAGGAGCCGCCCCAGATGCGCTTGTAGGAGTTGACCCACTGATTGGTGACCGCCGCCGTCTCCGCCGCGTGGCGCAGCAGGCCCGCGATGAAGGAGCGGCCGACCTTGGAGAGCTGGTATTCGGCGCCCGACTCGTAGAAGGCGTTGCGGTCGCCCTCGAAGAGGGAGAGGTGGGTGTGCATGCCCGAGCCGGGGTACTCCGAGAACGGCTTCGGCATGAAGGTGGCCTGGACGCCCTGCTCCAGCGCCACCTGCTTCATCACCAGGCGGAACGTCATGATGTTGTCGGCCGTGGAGAGCGCGTCGGCGTAGCGGAGGTCGATCTCCTGCTGGCCGGGGGCGCCCTCGTGGTGGCTGAACTCCACCGAGATGCCCATCGATTCGAGCATGGTGATCGCCTGGCGGCGGAAGTCCATGCCCACGTTCTGCGGGGTGTGGTCGAAGTAGCCGGAGTTGTCGGCCGGGACCGGGCGGGTGCCGTCCAGCGGCTTGTCCTTCAGCAGGAAGAACTCGATCTCCGGGTGGGTGTAGAAGGTGAAGCCCAGGTCGGAGGTCTTGGCCAGGATGCGCTTGAGGACGTAGCGCGGGTCCGCGAAGGACGGCGAGCCGTCCGGCATCAGGATGTCGCAGAACATCCGGGCGGTCCCGGGGGCCTCCGCGCGCCACGGCAGTATCTGGAACGTGCTCGGGTCCGGCTTGGCGATCATGTCGGACTCGTAGACCCGGGCGAAGCCCTCGATCGCGGAGCCGTCGAACCCGATGCCCTCGTCGAAGGCCTGCTCCAGCTCCGCCGGCGCGACCGCGACGGACTTGAGGAAGCCCAGTACGTCGGTGAACCACAGGCGCACGAAGCGGATGTCGCGCTCCTCAAGCGTCCGGAGGACGAATTCCTGCTGCTTGTCCATGCCTTCATCCTCGCAGTTCAGACGGCCTGTGCACCACCGCCTCGACAGTCGGGGCACAGTCGGGCGCGCCCAGTATGGCCAGTCGTGGTTTCCGCCACATTACGCACCCGGGAAAGCTCGCGGCACCCCCGCACTGACCTGGGAGCCGTCATGAGCATTACCATCTGCGCCCATGGGGGGCCGGCAGCACACGCAGCCGGGGCGTCGCGGACGTCCCGGGCTTCGGCGTGCCGCCCTGCTGATCGTCTTCGGGGTGCTGGCCGGCGCGCTGCTGCTGTGCGCGCGCTCGGGCGAGTCGCACGCCCCGGCTCCGGGGGCGCAGGTACGGGCGGGGGCGCCGGCGCACGCCGTCTGCGTGTCTCCGTACGACCTGCCCGGCTGCTCGCCGCTCACGCGCGTCACTCCGGGTGTGCTGCCGGTGCCGCCGCCCGCCGTGACCGGCCCGATGGGTGCGCCGGCGCCCGCCGCGATTGTCTCCGGGGCGTCGCGGATCCCGCCGTACGGGGCTCCGCCGCGCGCCCCTGACCTGTATGCCCTCCAGGTGCTGCGGACCTGAGTGGTCCGGTTCGGTTTCGTGTTCATCCACCCCCCTCAGCAGAAGGAACCAGGGCACATGGCCAGCAAGTCCGGCAGGACCAACCAGTACGCCGACCCGAACTCGCCTCAGGCGCGCATAGCCGAGATGCGCCGCGCCGAACAGATCCGGGAGCGGCGCAACAAGGCCATCGCGATCACGGCCGCGTCGGCCGTCGTCGTCGGCCTCGTCGGCTTCGGCTCCTGGGTGCTGATCGACCAGAAGCAGGCCGAGCAGCGCAAGGAGGCGACCGCGGCGAAGATCCGCAAGGAGGCCGAGGAGATCCGCAAGCAGCCGGTGGAGGGCGAGCAGCTCTGGGACGTGAAGAAGCTCGGCCGCAATCACGTCGAGACCCCGGTGAAGTACGAGATGAACCCGCCGGTCGGCGGTGACCACCACCCCCGCTGGATGAACTGCAACGGTGACGTCTACAAGAACCCGGTGCCGGAGGTGAACGCCGTGCACTCGCTGGAGCACGGCGCGGTCTGGGTGACGTACAACGAGAAGGCTCCGAAGGCCGACGTGGACAAGCTCGCCGCGACCGTCGGCAAGACCCCGTACTCGCTGATGAGCCCGGTGAAGGAGCAGACCGGCGCGATCACGCTCAGTGCGTGGGGCAAGCAGCTGACCGTGGACAGCGCGGACGACCCGCGGGTCTCGAAGTTCTTCACGAAGTACGTGCAGGGCGAGCAGACCCCGGAGCCGGGCGCGGCCTGCACGAGCGGGCTGGCCGGCAAGTGAGCCGCCCGGCCGGCGCCGACCGCCCCGTCCCCCGTACGTACTGGGTCGCGGGCACGGCCGTCCTGCTGGCCCTGCTGTTCGCGGCGGCCGCCACGGTGGGCGCCGCGAACGGCGGCGGTTCCGCCGATACCGGTCCGTCGGCCGGTACGGCGGCGCCCCGCACCCCGGGGCTGCGGTCCCCGGACGCGGGCTTCGCCCGGGACATGGCGGTGCACCACCAGCAGGCGGTGGAGATGTCCTTCATCGTCCGCGACCGCACCCAGGACGAGGCGGTGCGCACCCTCGCCTACGACATCGCCAACACCCAGGCCAACCAGCGGGGCATGCTGCTCGGCTGGCTGGACCTGTGGGGGCTGCCGAAGGTGCTGGCCGACGAGCCGCCGATGTCCTGGATGGGGGCCTCTGGCGGCCACGGCGGCCACGCGGGGCACGACACCGCGAAGCCCGGTGCGCTGATGCCGGGCATGGCCACCAAGGAGGAGCTGGACCGGCTGGGCGCCGCCTCCGGCCGGGACGCGGAGGTGCTGTTCCTCCAGCTGATGACCGACCACCACAAGGGTGGCGTCGCGATGGCCGAGGGCTGTGCGCAGCAGTGCGAGACCCCGGTCGAGCGGGCGCTGGCGCAGGGCATGGTCGACGCGCAGCGCTCGGAGCTCACCCTGATGGAGGACATGCTGCGGCAGCGCGGAGCCGCGCCGCGCGGGTGACGGGACACGCCCGTACCGTGGTGAGAGGCGCCCTCTCACCCGTACGGGCGTGTGCTCCGCCGGTGGGGACGCCGCACCGGACGCGTCCGCGCCCGGTGTCGAACGGCGTGCTCAGGAGGTTCAGCGATGACCACCGCCGCAGACATCATGCACCCCGGGGCCCAGTGGATTCCCGCCACCGAGACCCTCGACCGGGCCGCCCAGCTGATGGCCCGGCTCGATGTGGGCGCCCTGCCCATCAGTGACGCCGAGGAGCGGCTGTGCGGCATCATCACCGACCGCGACATCGTCGTGAACTGTGTGGCCAAGGGCCACGACCCGGCCAAGGTCACCTGCGGTGACATGGCCCAGGGCACCCCGCGCTGGATCGACGCCGGCGCGGACGTCGGTGACGTGCTGGACGAGATGCAGAGCCACCAGATCCGCCGGCTGCCCGTGATCCGGAACAAGAAGCTGGTGGGCATGATCAGCGAGGCCGACCTCGCCCAGCACCTCACCGACGACCAGATGGCCACCTTCGTGGAGAAGGTCTACGCGCGGGTCTGACCCTGCCCGGCCGTTTCCAGGACCGTCCGCGCCACCTGGCCCGGGCGGTCCAGCATGACCAGGTGTCCGGCGGGTTCGGCGACCTCGAAGCGGGCGCCGAGCAGGTCGGCGAGGTCCGCCTGCCGGGACAGCCAGCGCAGGGCCGAGCGCCCGGCCGAGCCGTCGTGGCCGGCGAGGACGGTGGTGGGGGCGGTCAGCGGGTGCGTCCCGCGCAGGGCCCGCAGCTCGGCGGCCATGTCCAGGTAGCGGGAGTTCTCCAGGAGGGCGCCGCGCCAGACCCGGCCGGTGCGGTAGCAGCGGCGTACGAGGTCTCGTGGGGCCGGGTCGGAGCCGCCGGTGCGGGAGGCCCGTACGGTGGCGCGCCGGGCCGAGGGGCCCAGCGCGGCCGGTAGTCCGGCGGCGGTCACGGCCCGGCCGAGGGCGCGGGCGGCGCCGGTGCGCAGTGCGGCGGGCAGGAGCGTACGCGGGGATTCCTCGACGCTGCCGTCGACCAGGACCAGCGCGGCGGTGCGCTCGGGGTACAGGCGGGCGAAGGCCTCGGCGTGGAACCCGGCGAGGGAGTGCCCGACCACGGTGACGGGGCCGGCGGCGCGGGCGCCGAGCCCCAGCGCGTCCAGCAGCCCGGCGATCCGGTGGGCCTCCCCGGCGGTGGTGGGCGGCTCGGTGGCGGGGCCGCTGAGACCGTGTCCGGGGCGGTCGAAGCGGACGACGGTGCGGCCCGCGGCGACGAGCGGTGCGACGACCGGGTCCCAGTCGAACCAGGCCATGGCGAGCCCGGCGCTGAGGACGCACACGGGGCCGCGGCCTTCGACGACGACGTGCAGCGGAACCCCGCCGGCCCCGTCACCCCCGTCGCCGGCATCGACGGCATCGACGGGGACTCGTACGCGGACGAACCGGCCGGTGACACTCACGTACGGCCTTCCTTGTGGACGGAATAGGCGAGCAGGCCCAGCCAGAGCGCGACGAGGAGAACCTGGAGCCGCTGGCCGGCGCCGAGGGCCCAGGTCCCGCGCCCGGCGGTGAACAGGGCTATCGCGGACAGCGTCCAGACGGTGGCGAGCAGTTCGAGGGCGACGAGGGCGGGGCCGTAGCGGGCGAGCGGGGCGAACCAGCCGTAGCGGCGGGCGGCGACCGTGAGGGCCACCAGGCCGACGAGTGCCCCGGTCATGGCGAGGCTGCTGCTGACGGCGTGGGCCTGGTGGGTGGCGGGGACCAGTCCGGCGGTCTCCCGGGCGGCGCATTCGGGGTCCACGGTGGGGGTACAGCTCAGCGGCAGCCAGGCGTCGGCGGCGGTGGCCGCGCCGAAGAGGGCGACCCCGGCCCAGCCGATGACCGCCCAGGAGCGGCGGGACTCCGCGTACTTCAGCAACCGGACCAGGGCCAGGAGCCCCCCGCAGAAGGCGAGCAGCCCGGCGGTGAAGTCGGTGGCCCGGAAGAGGCCGCCGAGCGGCTGGTCCTGGGCGGCGAGCTCGCTGACGTACGTCTCGATGGGGTTGAGTCCCGTGGAGAGGACGACTTCGAGCACCCACGCGGTGTAGGCCGCCGCGGCGAGACCGATCAGGGTGGCGACCGGCCAGGCGGTCCGCGGCGAGAGTCCATGTGTGGACATAGTGTGACTAATCCTAAGCAGACTCGGGGTCGGTCCTCCGATCGGATACCCACCCCCGGTAGGGTTCCGGTCATGACGCGCAGTGCTCGGCGAGCCGCCCCGGGAGCCCGGTTGCTGCTGCTCGCCGCGCTGTTGCTGGGCATCGTCACCATGCACACCCTGGGCCATCCGACTGAGTCCCACGCCATGCAAGACGTGTCCCCGGCCCACTCCGTTGCCTCGGCGCAGCGGCCGGCCCCGGCCGTGCACGGTGGCACGCGCCACACCGCCGCCGCGACCACCGCCACCACCGGCGTGCCCTCCCCCGCGGTCCCCGCGTGGGGGTACGAGATGCCCGCGACCGAGATGGACCCCATGTCGGTCTGCCTCGCCGTGCTCGCGGGGCTCGTCGTGCTGCTCATCGGCACCGACCGGACCGGATCCCGACGCGCCGCGCCGCTCGGGGGCGCGGCTCGCATACCGGGCCGGTCCGGCGGAGGTCCGGACCCGCCCTCGCCCCGCGAGCTCCTCACTCGGCTGGCGGTCCTGCGGGTATAGGCCGGTGCCGCCGCCCCCGCATGCCCGCGCATGCCCGGGGCGGCGCCCCTCCGTGCCCATATACCCGTAACACCACACCCATGAGGTGCTCCCATGCGCTCTCTTCCCACCCGTCGCACCGTGCTCGGAGCGTCCGCAGCCGTCCTCGGCTCCGGGCTGCTCACCGCCTGTTCCGGATCGGCCGGGCCCTCCGGGGCCTCCGGCGGATCCGGGGCCGCCGGCCACGGCTCGATGAACCACGGCGGCTCCGCCGCCGACGTGCCCGAGGGGTACGTCGACCCGGCCGGGCCCGAGGTGCGGGCCGCCGAGGCCGCCCGCAAGGCCACCGGCCCCCTCACCGAGGTCAAGGTGACCGCCACCGCCACCCCGCTCGACCTCGGCGCCGGCATCACCGTCCGCTCCTGGGCGTACGGGGACAAGTTGCCGGGCCAGGAGGTCCGGGCCACCGCGGGCGGCACGCTCGCCCTCACCCTGGCCAACAACCTTCCCGAGGCCACCTCCATGCACTGGCACGGCCTCACCCTGCGCAACGACATGGACGGGGTCCCGGGACTGACCCAGCGGGACATCGCCCCGGGCGGTTCCTTCCCGTACAAGTTCGCCGTCCCGACCCCGGGCACCTACTGGTTCCACCCGCACACCGGGGTGCAGCAGGACCGCGGCCTGTACGGCGCGCTCGTCATCGAGGACCCGAAGGAGCCCCTCTCCTACGACAAGGAGTGGGTGGTGGTCCTGGACGACTGGATCGACGGGGTGGACGGCGCCACCCCCGACGCCGTCCTCGCCGAGCTCCGCAAGGGCATGAACGGAAACGGCGGGGCCCACGCGGCCCACGGTCGGAGCGCCTCCCCCTCCCCGTCCTCCAGCGGCACGAAGAAGCGCTCGTACGTCGCCATGGGCGGCCACAGCGACTACCTCGGCGGGGACGCGGGCGACGTCGTCTACCCGCACTACCTGATCAACGGGCGGGTGGCGGACGACCCTTCGGTCCTCACCGCGAAGCCCGGCGACCGGATCCGGCTGCGCATCATCAACGCCGGTGGGGACACCGCCTTCCGTATCGCCCTCGGTGACCACGAACTGACGGTCACCCACACCGACGGCTACCCGGTGGAGCAGACGAGGACGGGCTCGCTGCTGCTGGGCATGGGCGAGCGGTACGACGTCCTGGTCACCGCCAAGGACGGGGTGTTCCCGCTCACCGCGCTGGCCGAGGGCAAGGAGGGCTCGGCGCTCGCGGTGTTGCGTACCGGGTCGGGGACGGCGCCCACGGCCGCGACCCGGCCGGCCGAACTGGACGCGCCACCGCTGATGGCGGACGCGCTGAAGGCCGCCGGACCGGTCGCCCTGGCCCCGCGCGACCCGGACCGTACGGTGCAGATCCGGCTCACCGGCAACATGACCTCGTACGACTGGGCCTTCGACGGCAAGCCGTACACCCCCGACCAGCGGCATCCGGTGAAGGCGGGCGAACGGGTCCGGCTGGTGTTCGCCAACGCCACGCCCATGTGGCACCCGCTGCACCTGCACGGGCACACCTTCGCACTGGGCGAGCAGGGGGGCGGGGCGCGCAAGGACACCGCGATCCTCCTGCCGGGCCGCAGGCTGACGGTGGACTTCGACGCGGACAACCCCGGGTTGTGGATGACGCACTGCCACAACGTCTACCACTCGGAGTCCGGGATGATGACGGTGCTCGGCTACCAGCTGTAGGGCACGGCCGCCCGCCCGACCCTGACACGGGGCCGGGCGGGCGGGAATCGGGGTGGGCCCCGGGCGCGGGCATGGCACTCTTGCGGAGATCACGGCCGCCGCGACAAGAGGACGACCCCGCCGGTATGAGCACCCCGCCGAACCCGCCCAGCAATCCCGTCGGTCCGCCGACCGAGCCGGCGGGCACCCCGACACCCGAAACGCCGGAGATATCCGGGGCCCCCGGGACGGACTCCGTACCGGCGCCCGCACAGCCGCTCTCGCTGGAGAAGACCCCGGCCGCCCCGGCGACCCCCGAGGCCCCCGAGGCCCCCGAGATGCCGGCAGCACCCCAGGCGCCCACGACCCCCGCGGCGGTCCCGGCTCCCGAGGCCCCCGCGGCGCCCGCCCCGGAGCCGGCTCCCGCCCCGTCGGCCTTCGCTCCGCCGCCGTCGGCCTTCGCCCCTCCCACGCCGCCCGCGACCGCGGGCTTCGGTGGGGGCTTCAGCGCACCCGACTTCCCCGGCGCTCCCGCCGCACCCGGCAACCAGTGGGGCGCGCCCACCCCCGGCTACCCCGGAGCCCCGTACCCCGGGTACCCGCAGGCCGCCCCGACCAGCAACGGCCTGGCCGTCGCCTCCCTCGTCACCGGCGGCCTCGGCATCATCCTCGGCATCATCCCGTTCTTCTTCTGGGCCGGCACCCTGATCGCCGCCGTCGGCCTGGGCCTCGGCATCGGGGGTGTCGTCCGCGCCAACAAGGGCGCCCCGAACAAGTCGATGGCCGTCGTCGGCACCGTTCTCTCCGTGCTCGGCCTGTTCGCCTCGGTCGGCGGCCTCTTCCTCACCGTCCTGGTCGTCGACACGGCCGACAGCCGCGTCGACCGGCAGGTCGAGGAGGACCGGAGGGCGAACGGTCGCCGCCCCGGCGGTGACCCGTCCAGGTCCGCGGCGCCCACCCAGGTCCCCGGCCTGACCAGCGCGCTGCCGTTCGGCGAGAGCTTCACCTATCCGAACGGCATCACGGTGAGCCTCTCGGTTCCGACGAAGTACGAGCCGAAGGACGCGTACTCCCGCAAGCAGGTCAAGAACGCGGTCCAGCTCACCGTCACCATCACCAACAACTCGAACACGCCCTACGAGGTGGGCTACGCCCGCCCCAACGTCCGCGACAACCAGGGCATGACCGCCGACGAGGTCTACGACGGCAGCGTGCCGAAGGCGATCAGGGGCTCCATCATGCCGGGCGAAACCGCCAGCGGGGTGGAGGCCTTCGAGCTCCCCGAGGGCACCGAGAGCATCACCGCGGACATCCGCCCCGGACTCCTGGGCGACGACGTGAAGTACGCGGGCCCGATCGGCTGACGGAACGTCACCACGCGGGAAACAGCGGGAAACAGGCGGGGCCCAGGACATCGCGTCAGAAAGACGATTACACTGGGCCCGTGCCTCAACTTCGACTCGCTCTGAATCAGATCGACTCGCACGTCGGCGACATCGCCGCCAACGCCGACTCGGTCGTCCACTGGACCCGGCACTCCGCCGAGCAGGGCGCCCACCTGGTGGCCTTCCCGGAGATGATGCTGACCGGGTACCCCGTCGAGGACCTCGCCCTGCGCGGCTCCTTCGTGGAGGCCTCCCGTACCGCGCTGCGCGAGCTCGCGGAGCGGCTGGCGGCCGAGGGCCTCGGCGAGCTGCCGGTCGTCGTCGGCTACCTCGACCGCACCGAGCGGGCCGTACCCCGCCTGGGCCGCCCGGCCGGGTCCCCGGAGAACGCGGCCGCCGTGCTGCACCGCGGGCAGGTCGTCCTGCGCTTCGCCAAGCACCACCTCCCCAACTACGGCGTGTTCGACGAGTTCCGGTACTTCGTGCCGGGCGACACGCAGCCGGTGATCCGGGTGGGCGGGGTCGACGTGGCCCTGGCCATCTGCGAGGACCTGTGGCAGGAGGGCGGCCGGGTCCCGGCCACCCGCTCCGCCGGGGCCGGGCTGCTGATCTCCGTGAACGCGTCCCCGTACGAGCGCAACAAGGACGACCTGCGCCTCGAACTGGTCCAGAAGCGGGCCCAGGAGGCCGGCTGCACCCTCGCCTACCTGGCGATGATCGGCGGCCAGGACGAGCTGGTCTTCGACGGCGACTCGATCGTCGTCGACGCCGACGGGCAGGTCATCGCCCGCGCCCCGCAGTTCTCCGAGGGCTGCGTCCTGGTCGACCTCGACCTGCCGGCCGCCCGCGCCGACGCACCCGAGGGCGTGGTGGACGACGGACTGCGCATCGAGCGCGTGATCCTCTCCGAGGAGCCCGTGGAGCCGTACGAGCCGGTGGTCACCGGCGGGTACGCCGATCGGCTCGACGACGACGAGGAAATCTACGACGCGCTGGTCGTGGGACTGCGCGCCTACGTCAAGAAGAACGGGTTCCGCTCCGTCCTGATCGGGCTCTCCGGCGGCATCGACTCCGCGCTCGTCGCCGCCATCGCCTGCGACGCGATCGGCGCACAGAACGTGTACGGCGTCTCGATGCCCTCGAAGTACTCCTCGGACCACTCCCGCAGCGACGCGGCCGACCTGGCCGAGCGCACCGGGCTGAACTTCCGGACCGTCCCCATCGAGCCGATGTTCGACGCCTACATGGGCTCGCTGGGCCTGACCGGCCTGGCCGAGGAGAACCTCCAGTCCCGACTGCGCGGCACCCTGCTGATGGCCCTGTCCAACCAGGAGGGCCACATCGTGCTGGCCCCGGGCAACAAGTCGGAGCTGGCCGTCGGCTACTCCACCCTGTACGGCGACTCGGTGGGCGCGTACGGCCCGATCAAGGACGTCTACAAGTCGGACGTCTTCCGACTCTCGGAGTACCGCAACCGGGCCGCCGCCGAGCGCGGCGAGACCCCGCCGATCCCGGAGAACTCGATCGTGAAGCCACCGAGCGCCGAGCTGCGCCCGGGCCAGGTGGACACCGACTCGCTGCCGGACTACCCGGTGCTCGACGCGGTCCTGGCCATGTACGTGGACCGCGACCAGGGCCTGGACGCGATCGTGGCGGCCGGCTTCGACGCGGAGCTGGTGGCCAGGACCCTGCGGATGGTGGACACGGCGGAATACAAGCGCCGCCAGTACCCGCCGGGCACGAAGATCTCCGCGAAGGGCTTCGGCAAGGACCGCCGGCTGCCGATCACGAACGGCTGGCGCGAGCAGGCGTAGCGGTTACGGGACCACGCGGGACCACCCGATGCGGGTAGGCCCCGGTGGTCCCGTATCCGTCAGGGCTTCAGCGTGACCCGGGCGGCGACGGGAAGGTGGTCGCTGCCGGTGCGGGGCAGGGTCCAGGAGGCCTCCGGCTTGATCCCGCGGACCATGATCTGGTCGATCCGGGCCATCGGGAACTGCGCCGGCCAGCTGAAGCCGAAGCCGTCGCCCGCCGCGCCCTGGGTCGAGCGCATCTGCGAGGTGACCTCGGACAGGGCGCGGTCGTTCATGGTTCCGTTGAGGTCGCCGAGCAGGATGACCTTCTTCAGCGGTTCGGCGGCGAGCGCGGCGCCCAGCGCGTCGGCGCTGTCGTCGCGCTGGTTGGCGGTGAAACCGGCGTTCAGCTTGACCCGGACGGAGGGCAGGTGGGCGACGAACGCGGCGACCGGCCCCTGGGGGGTGGTGACCGTGGCGCGCATGGCCCGGGTCCAGCCCATCCGGATGTCGACGGGCGCGCTCGCGGTGAGCGGGTACTTGCTCCACAGGCCGACGGTGCCCTCGACGGAGTGGTACTTGTACGTGGCCGCGAGGGCCTTCTCGTAGACGGGGACGGCGCTGCCCTTGAGCTCGGTCAGGGCCAGTACGTCGGCCCCGGACCGGGCCACCGACTCGGCGGTGCCGTGCGGGTCGGGGTTGTCGGCGTCGACGTTGTGGGTGGCCACGACCAGGTTGCCGCCGGAGCCGGACTTGTCGGTGACCAGGCCGCCGAAGATGTTCGCCCAGACCGCGGCCGTCAGCAGTATCGCGAGGAGCGCGGTCGCGGACTTCCGGTGGACGGCCCCGACGACCAGGAGCGGGACGGCCAGGCCCAGCCAGGGCAGGAAGGTCTCGGTGAGGCTTCCGAGGTTGCCCACGTCGTTGGGCAGGTCCGCGTGGAAGATCATGATGAGCGAGAGCAGCGCGGCGATCCCGGCGAGGACCCAGCCGCGCCGCCAGATCCCCGGATCCTTGCGCAGTGCGGTCAGCCGGCGCCGGAGGCGGGTTCCGGAGGGCTCGGGCTCCGAGCCACCGTTCCCCGACTCCGTCATGTACGCCTGTGCCATACCACTGCCCTCACTGCCGTGCTCGCGCTCCGTCCCCGCCCCTTGACCCTAGGCGATGAAGCGGAGCCTTCCGTGCCGTACGTCACGACCGTCGGTCACGGTCGTGTGTCCGGGAGGACGAACGGCCGTACGCAGGGGGTTCCGCTTGTCACGAAACGCGCACATTGGATCCCGTGGTCAGGCTCGCACCACGGACCACTTCCGCCTTTGCCCGCGCGGATGCCACCATGGGGGGTGAGTCCGGGGACGTCGTAAGGGCGCCTCGAGATGACACAAGGAGCAGTTGCAATGACGCATGCCGTTTCGCCTGCCCGCGAACCCGCAGCAGCATCTCCGTCGGACGCACCCACCCTGTACGGAGGCACGCGCACCCGGCGCATCACCGTCCGCGACCTGACCCTCGCCAAGGAACGCGGCGAGAAGTGGCCCATGCTCACGGCCTACGACGCGATGACCGCGTCCGTCTTCGACGAGGCCGGTATCCCGGTCATCCTCGTCGGCGACTCCATGGGCAATTGCCACCTCGGCTACGACTCCACCGTCCCGGTGACGATGGACCAGATGACCATGCTGTCGGCGGCCGTCGTACGCGGCACGAGCCGTGCGCTGGTCATCGGCGACATGCCGTTCGGCTCGTACCAGGAAGGCGCCGTGCAGGCCCTGCGCAGCGCCACCCGTCTCGTCAAGGAGGCCGGGGTCGGAGCGGTGAAGCTGGAGGGCGGCGAGCGCTCGCTGTCCCAGACCGAGCTGATCGTGCAGTCCGGCATCCCCGTCATGTCCCATCTGGGCCTGACCCCGCAGTCCGTCAACGCCATGGGCTACCGGGTGCAGGGCCGCGGTGACGAGGCCGCGCACCAGTTGCTGCGCGACGCGAAGGCGGCGCAGGACGCCGGCGCGTTCGCGGTGGTGCTGGAGCTCGTCCCGGCCGAGCTGGCCGCCGAGGTCACCCGGTCCCTGCACATCCCGACGGTCGGCATCGGCGCGGGCGCGGAGTGCGACGCGCAGGTGCTGGTGTGGACCGACATGATGGGCCTGACCGGCGGGAAGATGCCGAAGTTCGTCAAGCAGTACGCGCAGCTGCGCGAGACCATGACCGGCGCGGCGAGGGCCTTCGCCGAGGACGTGGTCGGCGGAACGTTCCCGCAGGCGGAGCACGCCTTCCACTGATGCCGTGAGCGACGGCCGACAGCCCGCCGACCCCGTGTCGGCGGGCTGTCGTATGTCTGTCGTACGTTTGTCGGTCGGCTGTCGGTGCTTTGTCAGTGGCGGCTGGTCCCATGAGGGCATGACGCGAAACGACAACAAGCCCAACGCCGTGGAGGTACGGGGGCTGGTCAAGCACTACGGCGAGACCAAGGCCCTCGACGGTGTCGACCTGGACGTACGGGAGGGCACCGTCCTCGGGGTCCTCGGCCCCAACGGCGCCGGCAAGACGACGCTGGTCCGCTGCCTCTCCACCCTGATCATCCCGGACTCCGGGACGGCGACCGTCGCCGGCTTCGACGTGGTCCGCCAGCCGCGGCAGCTGCGCCGCACGATCGGCCTCACCGGCCAGTACGCCTCGGTCGACGAGAAGCTCTCCGGCTGGGAGAACCTCTACATGATCGGGCGGCTGCTCGACCTCTCCCGCAAGGACGCCCGCCGCCGCGCGGACGAGATGTTGGAGCGGTTCTCCCTGACCGAGGCGGCCAGGAAGGCCGTCATGAACTACTCCGGCGGTATGCGCCGCCGGCTCGACCTCGCCGCCTCCCTGATCGGCAACCCGGCCGTGCTCTACCTGGACGAGCCGACCACCGGTCTCGACCCCCGCACCCGCAACGAGGTGTGGGACGAGGTTCAGCGCCTGGTCGCCGAGGGCGCCACCGTGCTGCTCACCACCCAGTACATGGAGGAGGCCGAGCAGCTCGCGAGCGAGCTGACGGTCATCGACCGCGGCAAGGTCATCGCCAACGGCAAGGTCGACGAGCTGAAGGCGCGCGTCGGCGGCCGCACCCTGAAGATCCGCCCCGTGGCCGCCGCGGACCTGCCGGGGATGGCCCGCTCGCTGGCCGAGGCCGGACTGGACGGCGTGGCCGGCAGCCAGGCCGTACCGGACGAGGGCGTGCTGCTGGTCCCGATCCTCAGCGACGAGCAGTTGACGGCCGTCGTCGGTCTGCTGGCCGCCCGCGGGTACGCGATCGCCGACCTCGGCACCTACCTGCCCAGCCTCGACGAGGTGTTCCTGTCCATCACCGGCCAGAAGCCGGCCTCCGTCGAGGACTCCGTTCCCACCGAGAAGACCGAGGAGGTCGCGGCATGAGCACCGTAACCACGACGAAGCCCGCTCCCACCGCGGCCGGTCCGGCCCCGGTGGCCGCCACGCACGGCGAGGGCCGGATCGGCCTGCGGGGCAACCTGCGGCACATCGGCGCCCTGGTGCGCCGCAACGCCCTTCAGATCAAGCAGGATCCCGAGTCGATGTTCGACGTCGTGTTCATGCCGATCATCTTCACGCTGCTGTTCGTGTTCGTCTTCGGCGGCGCGATCTCCGGCAAGGGGAACCAGGGGGACTACGTCAACTACGTGGTCCCGGGCCTCATGGCCATGATGGGCATGAACATCGCCATGGGTGTCGGCACCGGGGTCAACGACGACTTCAAGAAGGGCGTCATGGACCGGTTCCGGTCCATGCCCATCGCCCGGTCGTCGGTGCTCATCGCCAAGATCGTCGTCGAGCTCGGCCGGATGATGGTCGCCATCGCCATCCTGCTCGCCGTGGGCTTCCTGCTCGGCCTGTCGATCAAGGGTCCGGTGCTGGGCCTGTTCCTCGCCATCGGGCTGTCGGCCGTCTTCGGCGCCTCGCTGATGTGGATCTTCGTCCTGCTCGGACTCACCCTGAAGACCCCGCAGGCCGTCCAGGGCATGGCGATGATGGTCCTGATGCCGTTGCAGTTCGGCAGTTCGATCTTCGCCCCGCCCACCACGATGCCGGGCTGGCTGCAGTCCTTCACGGACTACAACCCGCTGTCGAACCTGGCGGACGCGGCCCGATCCCTGATCAACGGCGTTCCGGTCGGCGACTCCGTGTGGATGACCCTGGTCTGGTCGCTGGCCATCACCGCGGTCACCATGCCGCTCGCGGTACGGAAGTTCCGCCAGAAGACCTGATCCGCGGACCGATCCGTTCGGATCGCGTCCCGGACGGGCACCGGCCGGGGGCCGGGTCAGATGAGGGCGGTGGCCTCCTCCAGGGAGAGGCCACCGCCTTCGGCGTACGCCTTCTCGTAGACGGCGTCGCCCAGCGCCGCCCGGGCCAGCTCCGTCGCGCGGGTGTGGTCCTCGCGCTCCGTCGTGACCGGGAAGTGCGCGGGCGGCAGTTGCGCCCGGTAGGCGCCCAGCAGCCTGGCGGCGTCGTACTCCCGGCGCGGGCCGCCGAGCGAGACCAGCGAGAAGGCGGCCGTCAGCAGGTGGACCGCGGGCATCTGCGGGGCCACCATCCGCGCCATCGGGTCCAGGGCGGTGTCCATGGCCTGGCGCAGCCGGTCGAGGGCCTCCTCGTACAGCCCCTGCCGGTTGTCCAACCAGGCCATCGTGCCGAGCAGGAAGCCGTCGAAGATGGCGAACGCGCCGAAGGCGAACTCGTCCCGCAGGAGCTGCAGCTGGGCGCGCGCCTCGGGGATCCGCCCCGTACGGCCGAGGATGCCCGCGAGGAACATCCGGGCGGCGGGCATGGCCTCGTTGCCGTACCGCTGCACCGTCGCGGTGATCTCGGTGAGGATCTGTTCGGCCTCCTCGATCCGGCCGGCCTCGGTCAGCGTCCCGGCCATCCGTACGCGCAACACCGTCACCTGGGCCATGGCACCGAGGCGTTCCGCGTAGGCGATGGCCTCCTGGTAGTCGCGGGCGGCCTGTACGTACTCGCCGCGCTTCTCCCGAGCCTCGGCGCGGGCGGACAGCGCCTCGGCGCAGCCCCAGGCATCGCCGAGTTCGCGGAACAGGGCCAGGCTCTCGTCGGCGTCGCGCGAGGCGTCCCCGGCCCAGTCGGCCCGGTTCGCGAGGATGTTGGCGCGCAGCTGGAGCGCGGAGGCCAGTTCCCAGCGGTAGCCGAGCTCGCGGGTGGTCTCGACGGTCGCGTCGACGACCCGCTGGAGCAGTCCGGGGTCGCCGGCGATCATGACGGCGTAGATCCACAGGGAGGCGGGGGTCCGGCAGGTCTGCGGCAGTCCGGGCCGGTAGGTGGCGAGGACCCCGTCGATCAGGGCGCGGACCGAGGGGGTGTTCCAGGTCTCGTTGGTCTGGTCGCGGGAGGCCAGCAGGACCAGGTTGAGGGCGCGCCAGCCCTCGGTGCGCGTTTCGGCGGAGTAGGGCGGCGGCGTGTCGACGAGCCGTTCGTAGACGGGCTCGGCGGCGACGAAGGGCGGCTCGAAGGGGTTGGGGCCGAGGGCGGCGGTGGCCTCGGCCCAGTGCCGGGACTCGGAGCGCAGGTCGTGCATGTGCCAGTACCAGCCGAGCGAGTGGACCATGCACAGGGCTTCGTCGGCGTCGCGTACGGCGACGGCCCGGCGCAGGGCGGTACGCAGGTTCTCGTACTCGGTGGCGAGCCGGTCGGCGGCCGCCCGCTGGCCGTGGCCGCGCAGCAGCGGCTCGGTGGTGCGGGCGAGCTCGCGGTAGTGGACGAGGTGGCGGTGCTCGGTGGCCTCGCGGTCGCCGGCGGTCTCGGCGAGGCGTTCGGCGGCGTACTCGCCGACCGTCTCCAGCAGGCGGTAGCGCATGCCGAGGCCGTCGGGGCCGGGGGCGGCCACGACGAGGGACTTGTCGACGAGGGAGCCGAGGACGTCGGCGGCGTCGTAGGAGGCGGGGTCGGACGGGTCGGCGCAGACGGCCTCGGCGGCGGCGAGGTCGCAGCCGCCGGCGAAGACGGAGAGCCGGCGCAGGGCTGTGCGTTCGGCCTCGTCGAGCAGGTCCCAGGACCAGTCGACGACGGCGCGCAGGGTCTGCTGGCGGGGCAGGACGGTACGGGCGCCGCCGGTCAGGAGCCGGAAGCGGTCGTCGAGACGGTCGGCGATCTGGCGCGGGGTGAGCAGCCGCAACCGGGCGGCGGCCAGCTCGATGGCCAGCGGCAGCCCGTCGAGGCGGCGGCAGATCTCGGCGGCCGCGGCCGGGTCCTCCTCGATGCTGAACCCGGCGCGGGCGGCGGCCCCGCGGTCGCCGAGCAGCCGCAGCGCGATCGGGTCGGGCAGCGGTTCCACCGGGCGCAGGGACTCCCCCGGGACGCCGAGGGGTTCGCGGCTGGTGGCCAGGATCCGGACGTCGGGGCAGTGCGTGAGGAGGCGTTCCGCGAGGGCGGCGGCCGCACCGATGACGTGCTCGCAGTTGTCGAGCAGCAGCAGGAGCCGGCGCCGTGCGCAGTGCTCGGCGAGCCGGTCGAGGGGGTCGTCCCCGCCGCGTTCGGTGAAGGCGCGCAGTTCCTCGGCGGCGGCGCCGCGCAGCTTGGTCTCCCGGGCCCCGAGCGCGGCCAGGGTGGCTTCGGCGACGTCCTCCGAGTCTCCGGGTCCGTCGATGGGGGCGAGTTCGACGAGCCAGACCCCGTCGGGCCAGGCGCTCTCGTCCTGAGCCTCGGCGGCCTCCTGGGACAGCCGCGTCTTGCCGGCACCGCCGGGCCCGAGGAGCGTGACGAGGCGGGCCCGCGCGAGATCGTCCCCGATGACGCGGATGTCGTCCTCACGGCCGACGAAGGTGGTCAGGCGCGCCCGCAGGTTTCCCGCGGACACGGGGGCCGGCGGGGGCGGGACGGCGGCGGGCACGGCAGCGGCGGGCGCGACGGCGGCGGGCGTGGTCGGCGGCCGCGCGTCCGAGGTCAGCAGTTCGGCGTGCAGGCCGCGCAGTTCCGGGCCCGGGTCCGTGCCCAGCCGGTCGGACAGCTCCCGCCGGAGGCTGTCGTACTCGGCCAGCGCCTCCGCGGGGCGGCCCGCGTCGCGCAGGGCCCGGATGCGCAGGGTGTGCAACGGCTCGTCCAAGGGGTGCTGCGCGCACAGCGCGGTCAGCTCCGGCAGGGAACGTTCCGCCTCGCCCAGGGCCAGGGCGGCCGCGAGCCGCCCCCGGCGCGCGTCCATCCGTACCGCCTCCCAGCGCGCGGCCTCCGCGGCCGGGGCCGGCAGGTCGGCGAGGGCCGGTCCGCGCCACAGGGCGAGGGCCTCCTCGTACAGGGCCGCCGCCTCGACCGGATCCGGCACCTGGCCCGCGGCCCGGACCAGCCGCTCGAAGCGGTACAGGTCGACGTCCTGCCGCTCGGCGGCCAGCTGGTAGCCGCCTTCCGCGGAACGCACGGCCGCGTGACCGAGGGCCCGCCGCAGCCGGGCGACCAGCGCCTGCAGGGCGGCCACCGCGTCGGCCGGCGGATCGCCGTCCCACACCTCGGCGACGAGCAGCCGGGCGGGCACCACCCGCCCCGGCCGCAGCGCGAGCGCTGTCAGGAGCGCCCGAAGGCGTGCTCCGCCGACGGCCACGGGGGTCCCGTCGTCGTGAATGGCCTGGGCGGTTCCGAGGATCGCGTAACGCACCGGCCCATTGTCCCCGCACCCGGCCCGGGACCCGCACCGTTTTCCGTCGGGGCCGCGGGATAGGTTGCCCGCATGGGTCATCAGGGCAGCCGCGGCGAGCGGCGCATCAGTTCGGTATTCCTCGGCATCGTCGCGATCATGGCCGTCACGGGCTGGGCGGTGTGGACGGGGTACGCCGCCAGCCCGGGGCTGGCCGTGTTCCTCTTCGTGACGTCGGCGTGGATCGTCTCCCTGTGCCTGCACGAGTACGCGCACGCCCGCACCGCCCTGCACGGCGGCGACCTCACGGTGGGCGCGAAGGGCTACCTGACGCTGAACCCGCTGAAGTACACGCACGCGCTGCTCAGCATCGTGCTGCCGGTGGTCTTCGTGATCCTGGGCGGCATCGGCCTGCCCGGCGGCGCGGTGTTCATCGAGCGCAACCGGATCCAGGGTCGCTGGAAGCACAGCCTCATCTCGGCGGCGGGCCCGCTGACCAACGTGGCCTTCGCCGTGGTGTGCACGGCCCCGTTCTGGCTGGACGCCCTCGACGGGGTCCCACTGGCCTTCCGCTACGCGCTCGCCTTCCTCGCCATGCTGCAGGTCACGGCGGCGATCTTGAACTCCCTGCCGGTACCGGGCCTGGACGGCTACGGGGTGATCGAGCCCTGGCTGTCGTACCGGGTGCGCCGCGAGGTGGAGCCGCTGGCGCCGTTCGGCCTGCTGGCCGTGTTCGCGCTGCTGTGGATCCCGGGGGTCAACGCGTTCTTCTTCGGCGCGGTGGACGGCCTGATGTCCGCGCTCGGCGTCTCGGACCTGGAGACGTACTGCGGCCGCGACCTCTACACCTTCTGGCGGGAGAGCGACGGCTTCTGCGCCGTCCCGCAGGACTGACGGGCCGGTGTCGGGCGGAGACCGCTGCGGCCCGAGCCCCCACCCGATCACATGTCAGTGGTCACCGCCACCTCGGCGGCCTGACCCCGGCGGCGCACCCGCGCATCGGCTCCGACGGCGACCTCACGGGTGACGGCCTGCCGGACCTGTGGTCCGGCGGACGCGACCGGCAAGGTCACCGTCTTCCCGGGTACGGGCACGACCGCCCCGCACCCCACGGTCACCGGCTTCGGCCCGGCCGCCCGACCCACCGGACGCCCCCGAGGGCGCCCGGGCAGGTCCTAGCCGACCTGGCGCGCGGCAGAGGCCTTGTCGGCCTTCGCCTTGCGCAGGTAGTACCAGGCCATGTTGGACGTGAGGCCGGCCAGCAGCACCCAGACGATCCCGAGGAAGCTGCCCTCGACGAAGGCGACGACGGCCGCGACCACCGCACAGGCGCAGACGACAAGGGCGAAGACGGCAAGGCGGGGCATGGGGGGAGCTCCTCGAAAAACACTGAACGGGGTCGAGCCCCTCCAGTGTCCCCCATGCCCCGCAGTGCTGCCGTAAGGGCGTCGGCGATCGCATCGGGTTCGTTTTCGGCTTTACCTGACCTTCTGTACCCCATGGCGTTACGGTTCGGCGGATACGCGCCGTATTGCGCGCGTCACGGAACGAACGGCCCGGCCTGCTCGGCCCGCGACGGACGACGCCGGGTGAGTGGGGGGAGCACGCATGCAGGAGATCTCCAAGGGCGCGAACGTCAGCCTGTCCGCCCTCAGCGAGGACGCCGGGGCGGTCGTCGTGAGCCTGGGCTGGACCAGCGCCACCGGAGCGGGCGATGCCGACGTCTCCGTCCTGCTCCTGGACGAGAACGGCAAGATCCGCAGCGAGAACGACTTCTACTTCTACAACCACCCCGCCGCCGCGGACGGAAGCGTCCAGCTCCTGGGCAAGACGCCGACCTCGAACGGCGACGAGGACCGCATCAGCGTGGACCTCACCGCCGTTCCCGAGGACGTGGCACGGATCGTGGTGGCGGCCAGCCAGTACGGCGGGGCGCGCTTCGGGGATCTCGACGATCTGCGGATGACGGTCGCGGACCGGTCGGGGGAGTCGCTCGTCGGGTACTCGATCGAGGACGCGGGCGTGGAGACGGCCTTCATCTTCGGTGAGCTGTACCGGCGCGGCGAGGAGTGGAAGTTCCGGGCCGTGGGACAGGGGTACGAGACCGGCCTCGCCGGGCTGGCCACGGACTTCGGCATCGAGGTACTGGAGGACACCGAGCCGACGGCGGCGCCGGAAGCCGCGACCACCGCCGTGCCCGCGCCGCCGGAGGAGGGCGCCGCGACCGCCGCGACGGCGCCCGAGGCCACGACTGCGGCCACAACCGCGACCACGGCTACGGCTACGGCTACGGCGAGCGCCACCGTGCCCGCCCAGACCCGCGGCCGCGCACCCCGCACGACGAAGAAGAAGGTCACCCTGCCCAAGGTGGCCAAGAAGTCCCTCGCCGAGAACGATTCCTGGCGCACCGCGCGGCTGTTCCCCGTGCCGTCCCTCAAGAGCGACAAGGAGCGCGAGGTCCGGGCGACCTCCGTCCTGCTGTCCGTCATGGCGGAGGTACCCGAGCTGGGCCGGCGCCTCACCGCCGGATTCGGGGCACCCGCAGGTCGTATGCAGACCTTCACCGAGGTCCCCCTCCCCCACGGCGACACCCCGAGGCGGCCCGACGGCGTGGTCCGGGTGGAACGCGCGGGCAAGCTGTGGACGGCCCTCGTGGAGACGAAGACGCACGGCAACCCGCTCAAGGACGAGCAGGTCCAGCAGTACATGGACATCGCCGCACGTCGCGGCTACGAGGCGGTGATCACGCTCTCCAACGACGTGGCCCTGGACGGCTCACCCGTGGTCGACGTCAAGATCGACGGGCGGCGCAAGCACAAGGTCAGCCTCTGGCACCTGTCCTGGGCGGAGGTGGCCCACCAGGCCCAGATGCTGATCCGCCACGAGGGGGTCGGCAACGCCGCCCACGCCTGGCTCCTCCAGGAGCTCCTGGAATACCTCCAGCACGAGAACTCGGGCTGCCACGGATTCCAGAACATGGGCCCCGCCTGGGTGCCCGTACGCAAGGGCATCGAGGACGAGACCATCAGCCCCGACGACGAGCGTGCCGTCGATGTCGTCGAGAGCTGGGAGCGGCTGATCCGCCAGGTCTGCCTGCGCCTGGGCGGCGAGTTGGGGCAGAAGGCCCTGCCGGTGCAGCGGACCCGGCGCGACAGCGATCCGCGGGCCCGTCGGGTCGCGGCGGCCGGGGCGCTCTGCGTCGACGGAAGGCTGTCGGCCGAACTGCGCATCGACGGGACGAGTTCCGTCATCGCCGTCACCGCCGATCTGCGGACGGGCAAGGTCCGGACCTCCGTGGACATCCCCGCCCCGGAGGGCTCCTACCCGCTGGCGATGGTGAAGCGACTGCTGAGGGCACTGGCCGAAGCGCCGGCGGACCTGCACGTCCAGAGCCTGGTGGAGGGTGGGAACGGGACGCGCGGCACCCTGGAACGGCTGCGCCCGGAGCCCGGCGATCTGCTGCCCAAGGACGGGGCCGCGCCGACCGGGTTCCGGTTGTCGCTGATCAAGGGGATGGGCGGCACCCGGGGCAATACGGAGTCCGGTTTCATCCGCGGTGTCGACGCCGCGGTCGACCGCTTCTACCACGGTGTGGTGGCCCACCTGGGCGCCGTCGAGGCGCGAGGCGGCCGCCGGGGCTGATCCGCGTTCCCGGCGGTCCGGTCCCGGCCCGGAAGGGGCGGGACCGGACGGACCGGATCAGACGTCCGTGACGCGCAGGCCCGCGTGGGCCTTGTAACGGCGGTTGGTGGAGATCAGGTTGGCCACCAGGGACTCGACCTGGTGGGCATTGCGCAGGCGGCCCGCGAAGACGCCGCGCATACCGGGGATACGGGCGGCCAGGGCCTGGACGATGTCCGTGTCGGCGCGGACCTCGCCGAGGACCATCACATCGGTGTCGATCTCGTCGATCGACTCGTCCTGGAGCAGGACGGCCGAGAGGTGGTGGAAGGCGGCGGTGACGCGGGAGTCCGGGAGCAGGGCGGCGGCCTGCTGGGCGGCGCTGCCCTCTTCGACCTGGAGGGCGTACGCGCCCTGCTTGTCGAAGCCGAGCGGGTTGACGCAGTCCACCACGAGCTTGCCCGCGAGGTCCTCGCGCAGCGCCTCGAGGGTCTTGGCGTGGCCCTCCCACGGCACCGCGATGATCACGATGTCGCTGCGGCGCGCGCACTCGGCGTTGTCCGCGCCCTCCACGCCCAGGCCCAGCTCCTCGGCCGCGGTCCGCGCGCGGTCGGCGGCGCGGGACCCGATGATCACCTTCTGGCCGGCCCTGGCGAGCCGGTAGGCCAGGCCCCGGCCCTGGTCTCCGGTGCCGCCGAGGACGCCGACGACGAGGCCGGACACGTCCGGCAGCTCCCACGGGTCCTTGACCGGCGGCTTCTGCGTGTTGTCTGAGGAAGTCATGGGGGCGAGGGTACTGCCGGGTAGCCCACAGTCGAAGGGTGTCGAAGGGGAAGGAACCGCTCCCCGTGCCCCCCGCATGGTGCAGGATGCCGATATGGACGCCGTGAGGGTCGCGCTGCTGCGCGAGGTGCTCGCCGGTACGCAGTGGCCGGGCGCCGCGCGCCGTTTCGCCGGATCGCTGCGCCGGTCCGTCGTGCCGGCCGGTGGTCAGCTGCTGCTGGTGGGGACCGAGGGCTACGAGCCCTGGCATCTGGCGGCGCACCTGGTGGACGAGTCCGCCTGGTCGGGTCTGCCGGAGCTGGCGCCCACGCTCGTACGCCACCACGTGCGGCCCGGGGAGCCGCCGCACCTGTCGGTGGGGCTGGGCCGGCTGGCGGCGGCCCGGCGCGGGCACACGCTGCTGGTGGTGGCGCCCGGGGCTCCGGGCGAGGGTCTGCTGGAGCGCGTCCACGACGCCCGGCGCGCGGGGGCGACCGTACTGTCCCTGGACGGCGGGGACCCGGACCTGGGCACGCTCGCCCACGACGCCCTGTCGGTACCGGAACCCGACGGCGAGATGGATCTGGACACCGTGCAGCACCTGGTCAGCGCGGCGGCCGGGGAGAACGGCACGCCTGCGCAGCGCGGACCGCGCCGCTTCAGGGACCGGCTGGCGCGGCTGGCCGACCACCTGACCGCGCCGCCGCCCAGCCGCTGGTAGGACCTACGCCCCGCCCGTGCCGGTGGTGCCCTCTTCGTCCTCGCGGGTCTTGTCGTTCCACTTGGGGTCGTTCTGCCATTCGAGGTTGCGTTCCTGCGCCGTCTCCATGGCGTGGTTCGCCTCCTCCGGGGTCGCGTACGGCCCGAACCGGTCCTTGGCCGGACAGTCGGGACCTTCCTCGACCTTCTTGTGGACCAGGCAGTAGTACCACTCGCCGGGTTTGCCCACCTGACGCTTCTTGAACAGGGCCATCGTCGTCGGGCTCCTCTCATACCGCTCCGTCCCGCCATGCTGCCCCATCCCCGCTGGATACACTCGCTCGCATGTCTGGCCAGTCGCTGCTCGTACCAGGCGAGCTCTCTCCCGCCCGTTCCGTTCCCGGAAACATCCGCCGGCCCGAGTACGTGGGCAAGCCCGCGCCCACTCCGTACACCGGACCGGAGGTGCAGACGGCCGAGACCATCGAGGCCATGCGCATCGCCGGCCGGATCGCCGCCCAGGCGATGGAAGAGGCCGCGAAGCTGATCGCGCCGGGGGTGACCACCGACGAGCTCGACCGGGTCGCCCACGCGTACATGTGCGACCACGGGGCCTACCCCTCGACGCTCGGTTACCGGGGCTTCCCCAAGTCGCTGTGTTCCTCCGTGAACGAGGTCATCTGCCACGGCATCCCCGATTCCACCGTCCTGCGCGACGGCGACATCGTGAACCTCGACGTGACCGCGTACATCGGCGGCGTGCACGGCGACAACAACGCGACCTACCTGTGCGGGGAGGTGGACGAGGAGTCGCGGCTGCTGGTGGAGCGCACCCGGGAGGCGCTGAACCGGGCCGTCAAGGCCGTCAAGCCGGGCCGCCAGATCAACATCATCGGCCGGGTCATCGAGTCGTACGCGAAGCGCTTCGGCTACGGCGTGGTCCGGGACTTCACCGGCCACGGCATCAACTCGTCCTTCCACTCCGGCCTGATCGTCCCGCACTACGACAGCCCGCACGCCACCACCGTCATCGAGCCCGGCATGACCTTCACCATCGAGCCGATGCTGACGCTGGGCACCCACGAGTACGACATGTGGGCGGACGGCTGGACGGTCGTCACCAAGGACCGCAAGCGCACGGCGCAGTTCGAGCACACGCTGGTGGTGACGGACTCGGGCGCGGAGATCCTGACCCTCCCCTAGTGCTGTGACCGGAAAGGTCCACCGGTACGCGACCGGGCCCGGTGCACCTGTGCACCGGGCCCGGCCCTGTTTCCGTGGTTTCCGCAGACCTCCCCGGAGGGGCTACGCGCTGAGCGGGAACTGCTCGCCCAGCTCGCGGAAGACCGCGCCGTTGAAGTCGAAGGCACGCTTGCACTCGTCGATGATGCGCTGCTTCTCCAGGTCGTCCGCGACGATGGCGTCCAGCAGCTCGCGGTAGGTCCGCTTGAAGGCGGCCGGGTTGGAGATGTCCGAGAAGACGTAGAACCGGACGCCGTCGCCCTTACGCTCGAAGCCCCACGTGCGCTCGGCCTTGTCACGGATGATCTGGCCGCCGGAGAGGTCGCCCAGGTAGCGGGTGTAGTGGTGGGCGACGTACCCGCCCGGCCACTCGGCGGCGCACCGGGCGACCCGGTCGGCATACGCACGCGTCGCGGGCAGGGCCGTCACGCTCTCGCGCCAGTCCGGGCCCACCAGGTGCGCGAGGTCGCGCTCGATCTCGGCGACGCGCATGAGCTCGGGCTGGATGAAGGGGCCGGCCACCGGGTCGTCCTTGAGGGATTCGGCCGCGTCCTCCAGGGCCCGGTACACGAACCACAGCTGCTCGGTGTAGCGCGTGTAGGCGTCCACGCCGAGTCGTCCACCCAGCAGATCGCTCATGAAGGTCGACGTCTCGGCCTCGGTGTGCTGCTCGTGCGAGGCGACGCGGATGACCGTAGAGAAGGCGTCCAAGGCGGACCTCCAGGAAGAGGAAACAGGCGTGACGGCAATGCCGCCACGCCTGATCCTCCTACTTAGGCTTGCCTAAGTCAATGAGTTCCCGACGCCTTGTCGGTAAAAAATCGGGCTCCGCGCCCCGTGTCAGCCGGCCGAGAACGCCCAGAGCGTGAGCCACCCGACGAGGAGCACGTGGGGGTAGAGGAAGGCCAGGAGGCAGCCGATGCTGCCCAGCGCGAGGCGTCGCCTGCGCTGCGCGTCGGTCCGGGGCGGGATCCAGGTGAAGGCCACCATCGCCAGCGGGACGGCGTAGAGGAAGACGAATCCGGGCGGGAAGCCGGGCAGGTAGGAGGTCGCCCGGCCGCACCACACGGCCACCGGGGCCAGCACGGTGAAGAGCGCCGCCACCTGCAGCCACTGCTGGCGCTCGGCGGGGCGGGGGGCGAGGGAAGTCTTCGTCATGACGCCATTGCACCCGGGCGACCCGGGGCCGGGGCAGCGCCCGCGTACTCACTTCTGTCCGTGCGGGATACCTAGTGCTGTGACCGGAAAGGTCCACCGGGTCACAGCACCAGGGCGTCTCTTCTTCCGAATCTGGCCGGGCCGGCCAGATCCGAAAGAGAGGACCTAGGAGGCGTCCCGGGTCGGGGCGAAACGGACGCGGCCGCCGATCTCCACGGTGCCGTCCGGGCCGGGGGCGGTGAGGATCTGGGAGCCGGCGCCCTGGGTGATGTTCAGGGCGCGGTTCAGCTGGGCCGTCAGCAGGATCGCCGCCGAGCCGGTGGCCTCGTCCTCGGCGATGACCCCGTCGGGGCGGCGCGGAAAGCCCCGGGCGCGCACGCGGCCCGCGGCCTCGTCCTCCCAGGCCCAGGCGTACAACCAGCCCTCGCCGGGCGGCGGGGCGGGCAGCGCCTCGACCTCGGCGACGGATCCGTACTGCTCGGTGCGCTTGCCCTCGACCCACTCGGGCCGGGCCGTGATCCAGGTGAACTCCCCGTCGTCACGCGACCATACGGATCCGACGGGCGGCTGGAGCTCCTCAATGTCCAGCAACCACGCGACCCCGACCAGCGGGTGTCCCGCGAAGGACATCCGCGTGCCGGGGGTGCGGATGTCGACGACCTCGCGCTCGGGGTCGTCGACGAACACCGTCTCGCTGTAACCGAGTTCGGCGGCCAAGGCCTGCCGCGACGCATCGTCGGGGCAGGTCCGGCCGTCGCGTACGACACCGAGCAGGTTGCCGAAGCGGCCGTCACCCGCGCAGAAGACCTTCAACACGTCGAGATCGTTCACGCGGGAATTCAAGCACGGCTCAGACCTGGGTCGTACGGCGCCTGCGCGCGAAGTACACCGCGCCCGCGCCGGCCACGATCACCACGCCGGAGGTGGTGAGCAGGGCCCCGGCCGGGATCTCGGCGCCGGTGTCGGCGAGGTTGCCGCCGACGGAGGAGCCGCCGCCGACGGTGCCGCCCGTACCGCCGATGGTGCTGCCGGTCGTACCGCCCGTGGTGCCGCCGGTTCCGCCGGTGGTGCCGCCGTTCGACCCGCCCGTCGACCCGCCCGTCGTGCCACCCGTCGTCGGCGGGAGGACGACGTCCTTGTCCACCGCCACGGCGAAGCTGAGCGGGTCCATCGCGTCGCCCGCCTTGTACATGGAGCCCTTGGCGTCGTTGGCGAAGGTGGCCGCGCCCTCGGCGGTGAAGGCCGCCGGGACCGCGTTCAGGGCCAGGAGGCCGTTCTTGGTCTTGTAGTCGGTCTTCGACAGGTCGAGCGTGGCGAAGCGAAGGCCCGTCTTGGCGCCGGAGGCGTTCTTGACGTCCACGTAGAGGGTGCCGGTCTTGCCGGTCGCCTCGACGCGGGGGTTGCCGAAGGTCATGTCGATGCCGTGGGCCGCGTACTGGAACCGGAGGCTGCCTTGGAAGGAGGCGTTCAGCTTCTGCTTCTTGACGTCCAGGTCGCCCTTGCCGAAGGCGAAGTCGAAGGTGTCGCCGTTCTTGGCGGCACCGCCGGCCGGGGTGATCGAGCCCGCGCTCAGCACGTACTTGCGGAAGGACTCCTTCACGCCCCACGTCAGCTTGCCGCTGAGCACCTTCTGCGTGTCGTCGGCCGGCGGCGTCGGGTTCTTGGTGGGCTGCTCCGGCGTGGGCTCGGGGGCGGGCTGCTCGAACTCCAGCTCGGCGTCGAGCGGGTCACCCGGCTTGTCCTTGTAGCTCGCCGAGCCGAGGGCGTCCGCGGCCTCCTGGGTGAGCGTGGTCGCCACGTTCGTCATCGACCGGTCGGTGAAGGCCACGGTGGCCATGGGCACGTCCTGGGTGGTCGTGCCGCCCTTGGTGAGGTCCGCGGTGAGCTTCTTGGTCCCGGTGTCGATACGGATGTCCGAGAGCTTGACCTCGAAGCCGTGGCCGGTCGGCGGGGCGGGCGAGGAGAAGGTGACGCTGCCCTTGAAGGCCGCCTTCACCACGTTCCCGCCGGCCGGCTCGTACGCGCCGGTCGGCTCGACGAAGCGCAGGGTGCCGTCCTCGTTCTGCTTGGCCCCGTCCGCGACGGTGATGGTGCCCTTGGCCATGCCGGTCACATAAGCGCGGTAGCTCGCGAGCACACCCCAGTCGAGGGTGCCGCCGGTGATCTTCATCGGCTCGGTGGGCGGGCCGCCCGCGGCGGTGGCGGGCAGGGCGAAGGCGGTGGCGCCGAGCGCCGCGGCGGTCAGGACCGCGGCCGCGAGGGAGATCGGGCGTCGGATGGACGACATGGCTGGGCACTCCTGAAGGAACAGGGGGAAGGGGAGAGGAGGGGGTTGCCTACTGGGGCGCGTCGGTCGGCGTCGGCGATTCGGCCGCCGTACGACGCTTGCGCACCACCAGGAACGTGCCACCGCCGGCCAGGAGCAGGACGGCCACGGCGAGGGCGATGAAGAGCCCGGTGTTCGAGGACTCCGTGGCCTTCGCGGCGGGGGCGGACTCGGCGGACGGCGACGCGGACGCGGGGGCGGGCGAGGCCGTCGAGCCCAGGTCGGGCAGGGCGGGCAGCTGGGCGGTGGCGTCCAGGGCGACGGCGAGCGAGACGGGGTCCATCTCGGTGCCGGCCTTGTACATGGAGTTGAAGGCCTGGGAGCCGCCCTCGGTGAGGGTGGCCGGGGCTTCGGTCAGGGTGGCCAGCTTGCCCTCGGTCTTCAGACCCTTGGCGTCGAACTCCACGAGCGGCACGGCGTTCTTCGTCGCGCCACCGGTGGTGACGTCCGCGGACAGGACGCCCTTGCCGTTCTCCACCTTCACGCTCATCTTGCCGAGGGTGAGGTCCAGGTGGGCGCCGGTGAACTGGACCGTACCGGCGAAGGCCGCGTCAAGAGCGCCCTTCGCGCCGTCGAACGAGCCCTTGCCCTGCGGGAAGCGGAACAGTGCGCCGCCGTCCTGGGCACCCTCGGCGAGGGTCCACCTGCCCTGACCGACCGAACCGGTGACGTACTCACGGAAGGTACGCCGCACCCCCCAGTCGACGGCGGCGTCGGCGAAGGCTCCCGGCGCCTGCGGGGTCTGCGCGGTGGCGCTCGGCTGCGCGGCCGTGGCCGACGGCGCGGGCTCGGCGGACGGGGCGGTCTTGACGTCGGCGGAGAGCGAGACGGGGTCGAGCTGGGTGCCGGCGCCGTAGTAACCGGCGAAGGCCTTGGCACCTTCCGCGGTGAGGGTGGCCGGGAGGTTCGTGAGGGACAGCGGGCTCGCTCCGCCCTTCATGTTGATGCCGCCGACGCCGAGCGAGGCGAAGGCGACCTGCGACTGCTCGGTGACCGCGCCGCTGTCCTTGGCCTTGCTGGAGACGTCGACGTACAGGGTGCCCTTGCCGCCGGAGATCTTGACGGTCGGGCGACTGATCGTCATGTCCAATTCGTGGACACCGTCGGGCTTCTGATGGCCCTGGAAGGTCACCCCGCCCGAGTACGAGGCCTCGAAGGCACCGGAGTCGGGGTCGTAGGAACCGGCCGCGGAATGGAAGCGGAAGAGACTGCCACCCACGGTGGCCGCGCCACTCTTCAGCTTGAAACCACCTTTTGCCACCGGACCCGTGACATAACTCTGGAAGGACGATTTGATGCCCCAGTCGAGTCGACCCCCCTGTACGGTGCCCGCCTGAGCGGCGGTCGCCGGGAGCAGCGCGCCCAACAGGGCCGCCAACAGGGCGACGGCGAACGTACGGACGGGTCTCGTGGGCATGAATGCCCCCTCCTCAGGTCTAGCGAGCAAGGTTAGGCTAACCTAAGCTAACCGCGACCGGATGAACACCCCCCGGTCTCCAGAACCTCAGTCGGACGATCAGGACGGTGCCTTCGTGCCTACGCCCGCCGCGTCAACCCGCTTTCCCCGTCTCGCAGTTGCCGTGGCAGCACTGGCACTCGCGCTGACGGCCTGCGGAGGTACGGCCACCACCCCGGGCCCATCCGCCCCCAGCGCGGCCGCGGTCCCGGATCGGCTGGAACCGCTCCCGACGCCACAGCCCGCCCTGCCGGTCACCGTGCCCTCGGTCGACGGCGCCCAGGTCACGATCACGTCCGCGGACCGGGTCGTCCCCCTCAGCGGCAGCCTCAACGAGATCGTCCACACGCTGGGCCTCGGCAAGCAGGTCGTCGCCCGGGACATCACGGCCACCTTCGAACAGGCCGCCCAGCTACCGGTGGTGACACGTGGACACGACGTCTCCGCGGAGAGCGTCCTGTCCCTGCGCCCCACCCTCGTCATAGCGGAGACCACCAGTGGCCCCGGAGAAGCGATCCAGCAGATCCGCGACGCCGGCGTCCCGGTCCTCGTCATCGCCCCCGCCAAGGGACTGGACGACGTTCCGAAGCGGATCGACGCCGTGGCCGCCGCCCTCGGCGTCAAGGAGGCCGGCACGCAGCTGAACCAGCGCACCGCGGACCGGATCGCCGCCGCCCGCAGGAACGTTCCCGCCTCCACGGCCAAGCAGCCCCGGGTGGCCTTCCTCTACCTCCGCGGCACCGCCTCCGTCTACCTGCTGGGCGGCTCGGACTCCGGAGCGGCCTCACTCCTCGAAGCGGCCGGCGCTGTCGACACCGGCAAGGAGTCCGGCCTCGGCAAGGACTTCACCCCGATCACCAGCGAGGCCCTGGCGGCCGCCGCCCCCGACGCCATCCTGGTCATGTCCAAGGGCCTCGAATCGGTCGGCGGCATCGACGGCCTGGTCAAGATCCCGGGCGTCGCCCAGACCCCGGCCGGCATGGACCGCCGCGTGGTCACGGTCGACGACGGCGTCCTCCTCAACTACGGCCCCCGCACCGACCAGGTCCTCTCCTCCCTGGTCACCCAGCTCTACGGCCGCCTGCGGTGACCCGCTACGACCCCGAGGCAAGGTCCGCTCCCGGCATGGACTCCAGCAAACCGACCACCACGGCGGCACCGCACGGCCCCGACGGGGCCGAAAGCACCGCACCCGCAGACCGGTCGGCCGGTCCCGACGGGGCCGGAGGCGCACCGGGCCGATCCCCGCACGGTCCCGACGGGCCCGGAGGCGTACCAGGGCAGTCCCCGCGCGGTTCCGACGGGGCCGGAGGCGTACCAGGGCAGTCCCCGCGCGGTTCCGACGGGGCCGGGGGCGTGTCGGGGCGATCCCCGCAGGGCGCCGAACGCACTGCCGCCCGACGTTCCGACCCCTCGTCACGTTCGGCGCCCGAGGAGACGCCCCGGCGCGCACCCGGCCCCGGCGGAACCGCCCCCACCACCGCCCCCGCCCCCGCAAAGCCCCCCAACCGCAACCGCAGCGGCAGCCGCACCCGCCGCCCCGCCCTGCTCACCACCGCTCTCGTCGCCGTCCTCGCCGTCCTCGCCCTCGTCTCCGCGGGAACCGGCGCCTACGACATCCCCCTCGGCGACGTCCTCGCCTCCGTCCAGCACCACCTCGGCCTCGGCGGCGCCCCCCTCGACCGGGTCGGCGAGAGCGTGCTGTGGAACGTCCGCCTCCCCCGCGTCGTGCTCGCCCTGCTCGTCGGCGCCGCCCTCGGCTGCGCGGGCGCGCTCATGCAGGGCGTCTTCGGCAACCCCCTCGCCGAGCCCGGCGTCATCGGCATCTCGGCCGGCGCCGCCGTCGGCGCGGTCGCCGCCATCGGCCTCGGCCTCAGCTTCTTCGGCAACTGGACCATCACCGTCTGCGCGTTCGTCGCGGGCCTGATCACCGTCAGCTCGGTCTACCTCCTCTCCCGCAACGCCGGGCGGACGGAGGTCGTCACCCTCATCCTCACCGGCATCGCCGTCAACGCCTTCGCCGGCGCCCTCATCGGCCTGTTCGTCTTCTTCGCGGACAGCGGCCAGGTCAACCAGATCACCTTCTGGCAGCTCGGCTCCCTCGCCCAGGCCACCTGGCCCAAGGTCCTCGCCGTCCTGCCGTGCGCCGTCGCCGGCCTGCTCGTCGCCCCGCTCTACTCCCGCCGCCTCGACCTGCTCGCGCTCGGCGAACGCCCCGCCCGCCACCTCGGCATCGACGTCGAACGGCTGCGGCTCTCCCTCATCCTGGTCGTCGCGCTGCTCACCGCCGCCGCCGTCGCCGTGGCCGGCGTCATCACCTTCATCGGCCTGCTCGTCCCGCACCTGCTGCGCATGGCCAACGGCCCCGGCCACCGCTTCCTGGTCCCCGGCAGCGCCCTCGCCGGCGCCGTCGTCCTGGTCGCGGGCGACCTGGCCGCCCGGACCCTCGCCCAGCCCGCCGAGCTGCCGCTCGGTGTACTGACCGCCCTGCTCGGCAGCCCCTTCTTCTTCTGGCTGCTGCGCCGCACCCGCCGTAAGCAAGGAGGCTGGGCGTGACCAGCAAGCTGACCGGGCTGCTCGCCCGTGGTCGCCGAACCGTCCCGGCCCGGCCCGCCCCGGGCGACGCCGTCGCCGAGGCCGTGGACCTGCGCCTGCGGCTCGGGCGGCGCGAGGTGCTGGCCGGCATCGACCTGACCGCCCGGGCCGGCGAGGTGCTGGCCCTGGTCGGCCCCAACGGCGCGGGCAAGTCCACGCTGCTGGGCGCGCTCGCCGCCGATCTGCCCGCCGCCTCCGGCGTGATCCGGATCGACGGCCGCCCGGTGGGCGAGTGGAGCGCCCCGGATCTCGCGTTGCGCCGCTCCGTACTCCCCCAGTCGGCCGCACTGTCCTTCCCCTTCCCGGTGGAGGAGGTCGTACGGATGGGTCGCGCGCCCTGGGCCGGCACCCCCCTCGCCGAGGCCGACGAGGAGGCGGTGGCCGTCGCCATGGCCGCCACCGAGGTCACGGACTTCGCCGCGCGCCCCTTCTCCGCCCTCTCCGGCGGTGAGCGGGCCCGGGTCGCACTGGCCCGCGTACTGGCCCAGCGGGCCCCGTTGCTGCTGCTCGACGAACCGACCGCCGCCCTCGACCTGCGCCACCAGGAGCTCGTGCTGCGCATCTGCCGGGAGCGGGCCGCGGCCGGGGACGCGGTCGTCGTCGTCCTGCACGACCTGGGGCTCGCCGCCGCCTACGCGGACCGGGCGGCCGTCCTGCACGACGGGCGGATCGCCGCGGACGGCCCGCCGGCCGAGGTGTTCGAGGGCGAGCTGCTGAGCCGGGTCTACCGGCAGCCGGTGGAGGTGTTCCCGCACCCGCGCACCGGGGCCCCACTGGTCGTCCCCGTCCGGACTTGACCGTCGCTTGACCGTGTCATGGGGCTGTCATGGAGGGCCCGTGACAGGGCCGTGTCCATGGCCGAAAGCCGTGAGCTGAATCACGGTACGCGGGGGTATGGGTGAGGTAAGCCTCGGTTAAGTTAGGTCCGCCTCATCGGCCTCTCCCCCTTCGGGACGGCCCCTTCGTCCGACGCCAGGAGCCCCCACATGCGCCCCGCTCGCCTCACTGTCATCGCCGCTGCCTCCGTGGCCGCCGCCCTGACCGCCGTCACCGGCTGCTCCCAGAAGAGCGAAGCGGGCGGCAACGACGCGATCAAGGTGGCGGCGTCCGACAGCGCCTGCGAGGTGTCGAAGACGGAGTTCCCCTCCGGCAAGGTGCAGATCGACGTCGAGAACAAGGGCTCCAAGGTCACCGAGGTCTACGTCCTCTTCCCGGACGCCCGCATCGTGACCGAGCGCGAGAACATCGGCCCCGGCACCAAGGCCTCCATCACCGCCGAGATCAAGGCGGGCGACTACGAGATCGTCTGCAAGCCCGGCATGAAGGGCGACGGCATCAAGCAGAAGGTCAAGGCCACCGGCAAGGGCGGCGCCGAGGAGAAGCGCAGCCCCGAGATGGACGCCGCGGTCGCCGCCTACCGCGCGTACGTGGTCCAGCAGGCCGAGGAGACCCTTCCCAAGGCGCAGGCCTTCGCGGACGCGGTGAAGGCCGGTGACATCGAGGGCGCGAAGAAGCTCTACGCCACCTCGCGCATCGGCTGGGAGCGCACCGAGCCGGTCGCCGAGTCCTTCGGCGACATCGACCCCAAGGTCGACGTCCGCGAGGACGGCCTGGAGGCCGGTCAGGACCTGGAGAAGGACTGGACCGGCTGGCACCGCCTGGAGAAGGCCCTGTGGGCCGACAACAAGATCGGCGACCGCGAGAAGCAGCTCGCCGACACCCTGATCACGGACCTCACCGACTGGCAGAAGAAGGTCGGCCAGGCGGAGATCACCCCGACCTCGATCGCCAACGGCGCCAAGGAGCTCCTCGACGAGGTCGCCACCGGCAAGGTCACCGGTGAGGAGGAGCGCTACTCGCGCACCGACCTGGTCGACTTCAAGGCCAACGTCGAGGGCGCGCAGAAGGCGTACGAGCTCCTCAAGCCGATCGCCTCGAAGAACGACCCGGAGCTGGTCAAGCAGCTCGACACCCAGTTCGCGGCGCTGACCGTGCTGCTGGACAAGTACCGCACCGACAAGAACGGCTACGAGTTCACCTCGTACGACAAGGTCGGCGAGCCGGAGCGCAAGGAGCTGTCGGACGGCGTGAACGCGCTCGCCGAGCCGCTCTCCAAGCTCGCCGCAGCGGTCACCAAGTAGCCGGCGGAGACGGAAGCAGGCGGGAGAGAATGATGACCGAGTCGGACTCGGCTGCTCAGCAGCCGCAGCACTCTCAGCAGGACGGCGACGGTGCGGTGCCGGCCCCCGCCGCGGCTCCTTCGCGGCGTGCGGTGCTGGGCTGGGGCGGGGCCGGGTTCGCGCTCGGCGCCGCCGCGGCCGGCGGTGCGGTGACCGCGTTCGGCGGCGGCCCGGACATGGTGTCGGCGGCGGCCGCCGGGGCGTCCGTGTCGTTCCACGGCGAGCACCAGGCCGGTATCGCGAGCGCCGTGCAGGACCGCCTGCACTTCGCGGCCTTCGACGTGAAGACGAAGGACCGCGAGGAACTGATCAAGCTCCTCAAGGAGTGGACGGTGGCGGCCCGGCTGATGGCGGCCGGTCTGCCGGTCGGTGAGGGCGGCTTCGGCGGCCTCCCGGAGGCCCCGCCGGACGACACCGGCGAGGCGCTGGGCCTGAAGGCCTCCCGGCTCACCCTGACCATCGGCTTCGGGCCGGGCCTGTTCGCCAAGGACCGGTTCGGGCTGGAGGGCAAGCGTCCCGAGGCGCTGGTGGACCTGGAGCTGTTCCCCGGCGACAACCTGGACCCGGCCCGCTCCGGCGGCGACCTCTGCGTCCAGGCCTGCGCCGACGACCCGCAGGTCGCCGTGCACGCGATCCGCCAGCTGGCCCGCATCGGCTTCGGCCGCACCGCCATGCGCTGGTCGCAGCTCGGCTTCGGCAAGACCTCGTCGACCACCCCCGACGAGCAGACCCCGCGCAACATGATGGGCTTCAAGGACGGCACCCGGAACATCTCCGGCACCGACAAGGCCGCCCTGGACAAGCACGTGTGGGTCGGCGCGGGCGACGGCAGCGACTGGCTGACCGGCGGCTCGTACCTGGTGGCGCGCCGGATCCGGATGAACATCGAGACCTGGGACCGCACCCCGCTCCAGGAGCAGGAGGACATCTTCGGCCGTGACAAGGGCGAGGGTGCCCCGGTCGGCAAGTCCCGGGAGCGCGACGAGCCGTTCCTGAAGGCGATGAAGCCGGAGGCGCACGTGCGCCTCGCGCACCCGGACACCAACAACGGTGCGACGATCCTGCGCCGCGGCTACTCCTTCACCGACGGCACGGACGGACTGGGCCGCCTGGACGCGGGCCTGTTCTTCCTCGCCTACCAGCGCGACATACGCAAGGGCTTCATCCCGATCCAGCGCAATCTGGCCCGGTCCGACGTCCTCAACGAATACATCCAGCACGTGGGTTCGGCCGTCTTCGCCGTCCCGCCGGGCGTCCGTGACAAGGACGACTGGTGGGGCCGGACGCTGTTCGCGTAGTCCCCGCCGGAGAGGAACCACCGCCGTGTTCGGCAACTATCTGATCGGCCTGCGCGAGGGGCTGGAGGCCAGCCTGGTCGTCTGCATCCTCGTCGCGTACCTGGTGAAGACCGAGCGCCGGGACGCCCTGCGTGCCGTGTGGCTGGGCATCGCGATCGCCTGCGCGCTCTCCCTCACCTTCGGCGCGATGCTCGAATTCGGCACCCAGGAGCTGACCTTCGAGGCGCAGGAGCTGCTCGGCGGCACCCTGTCGATCATCTCGGTGGGTCTGGTGACGTGGATGGTCTTCTGGATGAAGCGCACCGCGCGGCATCTGAAGGCCGATCTGCACGGCAAGCTCGACACGGCGCTGGCCATGGGTACCGGGGCCTTGGTCGCCACCGCGTTCCTGGCCGTCGGCCGGGAGGGCCTGGAGACGGCGCTGTTCGTGTGGGCGTCGGTACGGGCCAGCGGCGAGGGTTCCTCGGCGCCGCTGATCGGTGTGCTGCTGGGCATCGCCACGGCGATCCTGCTGGGCTACCTCTTCTACCGGGGCACGCTGAAGATCAATCTGGCGAAGTTCTTCCGGTGGACCGGCGCCATGCTGGTGATCGTGGCCGCGGGCGTGCTCGCGTACGGGGTCCACGACCTCCAGGAGGCCCGCTTCCTGGGCGGCCTGGGCGACAAGGCCTTCGACATCAGCGAGACGATCCCGCCGGACAGCTGGTACGGGACCCTGCTCAAGGGCGTCTTCAACTTCCAGCCCGACCCCACGGTCCTCCAGCTCACGGTGTGGCTGCTGTACCTGGTCCCCGTGCTGACGCTGTTCCTCCTCGACCGCGGCCGCCCGGCCGCGCCGAAGCTGCGGCCCGCGGACTCGGACTCGGACTCGACGCCCGCCAACTGAGCGGACGTCTCCCGGAGACTGCCGCCGACAGGCTGTGGTGGGGGGCCCTCGGGCCCGTCACCACAGCCTGTCGGTGTTTCCGGGGTGGAGCGGGACGCGGACGCCCGTGAAGGCGGCACGGTCCCGGTCCGGGTCGTCCGAGAAGAAGGCCGCGAGCACCACCTTGTCGAAGCCGGGATCGTCGGTGGCCAGGGGATCCTCGGGGGTCCCGCCCACCAGGACCGTGCCGGGCAGCACTTCGAAGCCGGCCGCCTCGTAGAAGGCCGCCAGGGGCCGGTCGCAGCTGAACAGCGCCAGGTCCACGGCCGGGTCCGCCGCCAGCTCGGCGCGGGCCTGCGCCACCATCCGGCCACCGAGCCCGCGGCCGCGCAGCCCTGTCCGCGTCACGACGGAACTCAGCCCGGCGGCCCGGTACGTGCGGCCCGCGAGCGGAACCGGCTTGTACAGCAGCGACAGCGCGACCACCACCGTCCCGACGCCGCCCACGAGCAGCATCGTCCGCGGGTGCAGCGCCGGGTCGTGCCCCGGAGTGGAGCCCGGCCACGCCCTCGCCTCCAGCTCGGCGATCTCGCGTGCGAGCTCCGTGGGCAGGTCCGCCTCCGCGAAACGCAGCACCCTCATCGGCGGACCTCCGAACTCGATCTCAGCGAAGCTGCCGGGGGCGCTGCCCCCGGCACCCCGCGCCCCGGGCGTCGGCGGGACCGGATCTCGCTCATGGGATGCGGACGCCCTCGCCGCCCACCCTGACCCGCGGGTCACCGGAACGCAGTTCCACGGTGAGCACGCCGGGGCGGCCCAGGTCCGTTCCCTGGTGGAGGGTGAGCACGGCGTCCGCCGGGACCAGGCCGCGCTCGCGGGCGTACGCGCCGAAGGCGGCCGCGGCGGCTCCCGTGGCGGGGTCCTCGATCACCCCGCCGACCGGGAAGGGGTCGCGTACGTGGAACTCCGCCGGGCCGGCCCGGTGCACCAGCTGGACCGTGGTGAGGTCCAGGCGCCGCATCAGGGCCTCCAGCCGGTCGAAGTCGTAGGCCAGGTCCGCGAGCCGGACCCGGGTGCGGGCGCCGATCACCAGGTGCCGCGCCCCGGCGTAGGCGATCGCGGGCGGGAACGCCGGGTCCAGGTCGGCCTCGGGCCAGTCCAGCGCGGCCAGTGCTTCCGCGAGGTCCTCGGCGCCGATCTCCTCGGTGTGCGGCTCGACGCTGGTGAGCGTGGCCCGCAGCCGCCCGCCCTCGGAGGTGACGGACACCGGTACGGTCCCCGCCCGGGTGGCGAGGAGGAGCTCCCCCGGCCCGATCCGCTCGCCCAGCGCCACGGCCGTGGCCACGGTCGCGTGCCCGCAGAAGGGGACCTCCGCCTTCGGGCTGAAGTAGCGCACGGTGAAGGAGCGGCCCTCCGCACCGCCGAACCCCTCGGGCGGGGCGGTCAGGAAGGCCGTCTCGCTGTAGCCCAGCTCGGCGGCGATCTTCAGCATGGCGTGCTCGTCCAGCCCGGTGGCGTCGAGCACGACCCCGGCCGGGTTGCCGCCGTCCGGGTCGTGGGAGAAGGCGGTGTAGCGCAGTACCTCGGGATCGGTCATCCGGCCATGATCGACCGCGTCCCCACGGCCTGGCAATGCGATTCCCGCGGTGGAGCCGGCGCGGCTCGGCGGTGGAACCGGCACGGCTCGGCGGTGGCTCGGCGGTGGCTCAGCCGCGGCCGATGTACGGCATCGAGGTCGCCATCACCGTCGCGAACTGCACGTTCGCCTCCAGCGGGAGCTCCGCCATGTGCAGCACCGTGCGGGCCACGTCGGCGGCGTCCATCACCGGCTCGACGGCCAGCTGCCCGTTGGCCTGGAGGATGCCGGTCTGCATCCGCTCGGTCATATCGGTCGCCGCGTTGCCGATGTCGATCTGGCCGCAGGCGATCCGGTACGGCCGTCCGTCCAGCGACAGGGACTTGGTCAGGCCGGTCATCGCGTGCTTGGTCGCGGTGTAGGCGATGGAGTTCGGGCGCGGCACGTGCGCCGAGATGGAGCCGTTGTTGATGATGCGACCGCCCTGCGGGTCCTGTCGCCTCATCTGCCGGAAGGCGGCCTGCGCGCACAGGAAGGAGCCGGTGAGGTTGACGTCGACGACCGAGCGCCAGGCCTCGTAGGTGAGGTCCTCCAGCGGGACCCCGCCCGGGCCGAAGGTGCCGGCGTTGTTGAAGAGCAGGTCGAGGCGCCCGTACCGGGCCCGGACCGACTCGAACAGCGCAGTCACGTCGTCCGGATCGCTGACGTCCGCCCGTACGCACAGCACGTCGGCGCCTTCCCCGGCGGCCGCGGCGGTCTCCTCCAGCGGCTCGGTGCGCCGGCCGGTCACGGCCACGGCCCAGCCCGCGGCGGCCAGGGTCAGCGCCACGGAGCGGCCGATCCCGGAGCCGGCGCCTGTCACCACGGCGATCTTCTTCGTACTTTCATCCATGGGGCCGCAGGGTACGTCACACGGCGCCCCGTTCCCCGGACGTTCCGATTGCTGAGAGCATGGGTCGGTCAGGGGTGCGTAGATCAGATGAGCAGACTGGAGTTCCGCATGTCGGAGAGAGGCCCCGCGACGGCCGCCTCGCGCGACTCGTCGCCCGCGTCACCCCCCGTCCCCACCGCTTCGACACCCCTGAAGGCCGCCCGCCGCACGAGCCTGCTGGTCACCTTCGTACTCGGCGGGCTCACCGCCCTCCCCCCGCTGTCCATGGACATGTACCTGCCGGCCCTGCCGCAGGTCACCGACGCCCTGAACAGCCCTGCCGCGACCATCCAGCTCACCCTCACCGCCTGCCTCGCCGGCATGGCCATGGGCCAGCTGGTCATCGGCCCGATGAGCGACAAGTGGGGCCGCCGCCGGCCCCTGCTCATCGGCATGCTCGTCTACGTCCTGGCCACCGCGATCTGCGCGCTCGCCCCGACCGCCGAGCTGCTCATCGCCTTCCGGCTGCTCCAGGGCCTGGCCGGCGCCGCCGCGATCGTCATCGCCCGAGCCGTCGTACGCGACCTGTACGACGGCGAGGAGATGGCTCGTTTCTTCTCCACCCTGATGCTCATATCCGGGGCCGCCCCGATCATCGCCCCGCTCATCGGCGGCCAGGTGCTGCGCTTCGCGGACTGGCGCGGGGTCTTCGTCGTCCTCACCGTCGTCGGCGCGGCGCTCACCCTGCTGGTCTGGCGAGCCCTCGGCGAGACCCTGCCGCCCGAGCGGCGGCACACCGGCGGCGTCGGCTCGGCCCTGCGGACCATGCGCGGCCTGCTCGGCGACCGCGTCTTCGCCGGCTACACCCTGACCGGCGGCTTCGCCTTCGCCGCGCTCTTCTCCTACATATCCGCCTCGCCGTTCGTGATCCAGGAGATCTACGGGGCCTCGCCCCAGGCCTTCTCCCTGCTCTTCGGGCTCAACTCCGTCGGCCTGATCCTCGTCGGCCAGATCAACGGCAAGCTGCTGGTGGGCCGGGTCAGCCTGGACAAGGTCCTGGCCGTCGGGCTCGCGGTGGTCACCGTCGCCGCGGTGGCCCTGCTGCTGATGTCGACCGGCGTCTTCGGGAAGGTCGGGCTGACCCCGATCGCCGCCGCCCTGTTCGTGCTGATGTCGGCGATGGGCGTGGTCCTGCCGAACACCAACGCGCAGGCCCTGATGCGGACCCCGCACGCGGCCGGATCGGCCTCCGCGCTGCTCGGCACCACCTCGTTCCTGGTCGGCGCGATCGCCTCGCCCCTGGTGGGCATCGCGGGCGAGGACACGGCGGTCCCGATGGCCCTGGTCCAGCTGGTGTGCGCCGTGCTGGCCCTGAGCGCCTTCTTCGGCCTCTGCCGCCCGTGGCAGAGCACACCCGCCACATCAGGCCCCACCGGCGTTTGAGGCGCGCGGTCCGGGGCGGAGCCCGATCCCCCAGCCGCACCGGACCGGCGGCCCGGCACCGGCGGCATAAACTTCGCGGGTGAACGTCTCCGCCCCCACCTCCGCCGACACCCTCCGCCGCACGCTCGGCGGCCTGCTCGACGGGCTCCCCCCGAAGCAGGCCACTGCCGCCGTCGAGCGGCTCATCGCCAGCTACCGGGGGCAGACCCCGACCGACGCGCCCGTACTGCGCGACCGCTCCGACGTGGCGGCGTACGCGGCGTACCGGATGCCCGCCACCTTCGAGGCCGTCCGGGGCGCCCTCGACGGGCTGGCCGAGGCCGCGCCCGACTGGGCGCCGGGCTCGCACGTGGACGTGGGCGGCGGCACGGGCGCCGCGACCTGGGCGGTGGACGCCACCTGGGACGGCCCGCGGGAGACCACGGTGCTGGACTGGGCGGAGCCGGCCCTGGCCCTCGGCCGGGAACTGGCGGCGGCGTCCACCTCGGAGGTGCTCCGCGCCGCGGTCTGGCGCCGGGCGGTCATCGGCTCCGGGCTGACCCTGCCCGAGGCGGACCTGGTGACGGTGTCCTACGTACTCGGCGAACTGACCGCACCGGCGCGCACGGCCGTCGTCGCCGAGGCTGCGCGGGCCGGCCAGGCCGTGGTGCTGATCGAGCCGGGCACGCCGGAGGGCTACCTGCGCATCCGCGAGGCCCGCGACCAGCTGATCGAGGCCGGGCTGCGGATCGCCGCCCCGTGCCCGCACGACGGGACCTGTCCGATCGAGGTCGGCCAGGACTGGTGCCACTTCTCGGCGCGGGTGAGCCGGTCCTCCCTGCACCGCCAGGTCAAGGGCGGCTCGCTCCCCTACGAGGACGAGAAGTTCAGCTACGTCGCCGCCACCCGCTTCCCGACGGAGCCGGCCGCCTCCCGGATCACGCGGAAGCCGCAGATCCGGAAGGGGCTCGTCCTGCTGGAACTGTGCGGCCCCGAGGGGAGCGGCCTGACCCGGGTCAACGTGACCAAGCGCCAGGGCGACCTCTACAAGGCCGCCCGGGACACCGACTGGGGCCAGGCCTGGCCCCCGGCACCGCAGCCGTAGCCGCAGCCGTGGCCGGTCCTACGGGCGCAGCTCCTGGGTGCAGCACTTCACGCTGCCGCCGCCCTTGAGCAGCTCGCCCAGATCCATCGGGACCGGCTCGAACCCCCGGTCCCGCAGCGGCTCCAGCAGGCCGATCGCCGCCTGCGGGAGCAGGACGTGCAGGCCGTCGGAGACCGCGTTCAGGCCGAGGGCGGCCGCGTCCCGGCCGTCGGCGATCAGGGCGTCCGGGAAGAGCCGCCTGAGCACTCCCCGGCTGCCGGGCGAGAAGGCCTCCGGGTAGTACATGATCTCGTCGCCGTCGAGGACGCTGAGGGCCGTGTCCAGGTGGTAGTAGCGCGGGTCCACCAGGTCGAGGCCGATGACCGGACGGCCGAAGAACTCCTGGGCCTCGTCGTGCGAGAGCGGACTGGAGCGGAAGCCCCGGCCGGCCAGGATGTAGTGCTCGGTGACCGCGAAGTCCCCCTCGCCCTCGTTGACGTGCGAGGGCTCGTGGATGTCCGTGTAGCCGTTGCCGCGGAACCAGTCGAGGTGCCGCTCGGCCTCGGCGGTCCGTTCCGGGTAGGCGAACCGGGCCCCGAGGACCCGGCCGTCGACGACGAGAGCCCCGTTCGCCGCGAAGACCATGTCGGGCAGGGCGGGGTCGGGTTCGAGGGTCTCGACGATGTGGCCGAGGGAGCGGTAACGGTCCCTCAGGTCTTCCCACTGGGCCAGTGCGAGGGGCAGGTCCACCGGTTTCGTGGGATCCATCCACGGATTGATGGAGTACGTGACCTTGAAGTGTGCGGGTGGGCACATCAGGTAGCGCCGGGGTGTGGCGTCTCTGCGCAAAGAAGGCTCCTCACGACTTTCACGACTCGGGACGAGTGCTGGAGAGAATCGTCTCTCCTCCACCTGGACAGCACAGTGAACTGATTGGGTGGTTTACGCAAACCTGGAAAAAGACGAGACGTCTCGCTTTGGTAATTTCGGGCCATGCCCAAGACCCCTGACGCCACCCGCCGCAGCGACCGCTCCCGGCGCGCCATCCTCGACTCCGCGCTCACCCTCGTCGGAGAGGTCGGCTACAACAAGCTGACCATCGAGGCCATCGCCGCCCGCGCGGGTGTCGGCAAGCAGACCATCTACCGCTGGTGGCCCTCGAAGGCCGCCGTCCTCCTCGACGCCTCGCTCGCCCTCGCCGGGGACGCGGAGACGGAGGCCGAGTGGACCGGCTTCCCCGACACCGGGGATCTCGCGGCCGATCTGAAGCAGGTACTGCGGGCGACGGTCGACCAGTTCAACGACGAGAAGTACGACGCCCCCACGCGCGCCCTGACGGCGGCCGGCGCCACCGACCCCGAGCTCGGCGCCCGCTTCACCGAGCAGCTGCTGGAACCCCAGCTCGCCCTGTACGAGGCCCGGCTGCGCACGGCCCGGGAGGCCGGCCGGCTCGCCCCTGACACGGACCTGCGGCTGATGGTGGAAATGCTCGTGGGACCGCTCACCTACCGCTGGCTGCTGCGCACCGCGCCCCTGACGCACGCTTACACCGACGCGCTCGTGGACCGGGTGCTGGGCGGGGTGGCCAACGTCACCGCCCGATAGCGGGCAGGGAATCGAAGATCGGCCGAGAACATTTGGCCGGATTCTATGGTTATGTGGGGGTTTCCGGTCGCGTATCTCCAACCCCCCGGTCGTCAAGAGCGGTCACCCGGGGCTCAGGATGGTGGGACGATGGGTTGGTCCGCCGGGGATACGGTGAGGTGAGGGGATAGATGGGGTCTGAGTCCGGCCGCGTCAAACGCGGCGAGCAGAGCAGGATTTCCCAGTGGCTGCGCCGGCGGCAGAAACCCACCGCCGAGGACCCCGGAGTGGAGCGCGAGGCGCTCCTCCTGGCCGTCGCCGCCGCGGGCCTGCCGCTCGCCCCCGCCGCCCATCCCGCCGGTTACCGATGTTCGTGCGACCGGATCGGCTGTCCGACGCCCGCACGGCACCCCGTCTCCTTCGCCTGGCAGACCCAGTCGACCACCGACCGCGCCCAGGTCGAACGCTGGGCGCGCAACCAGCCCCAGGCCAACTTCATCACCGCGACCGGCATGGTCCACGACGTCCTCGACGTCCCGCTGGAGGCCGGCACCGCCGCCCTCGCCCGACTGCTGGCGGCCGGGATCGAGGTCGGCCCCGTCGCCGAATCGGGCGGCACCGGCGAACAGGCCCGGATGCTCTTCTTCACCGCCACCCGCGGCACCCCCGAGGACGAGGACGAGTGGTGGCCGTGCGTACTGGACTGCCACCCCGAGACGATGGACGAGCACCCGGGCCTGCGCTGGCACTGCCGCGGCAGCTACGTCCTGGTCCCGCCGGCCGCCCTCCCCGGTGACCAGGCGGTGACCTGGATCCGCGGCATGGAGCACCCCCTCCCGGACCCGCTCACCCTCCTCGAAACCCTGACGGACGCCTGCGCCGCCTACGCGGGCGCCGCCGACCGCACCCCGGCCACGGTGGCCTGGCCCCTGGGCCAGTAGCCCGGGCGGCCGCCACCGCTTGATCCTTCGGGGCTCCGCCGAGGGCGACCCCGCCGCGCAAGCGACCCGGGCTCCGCCCGGACTCGGGGCTCCGCCCCGTACCCCCGCGCCTCAAAACGCCGGCGAGGCTGGATCGGGCGGAGCCCCCGGTACGGCGCGTCAGTGGTGGATCTGCGTCACGACCACGTCGAGGGACCATGCCTTGGCCGCCTTCGCCGGGGCCTCGGCCTCGACCGTGTACCCCAGGTCCCGCAGGGCCGTGACCAGCTCGGCGGGCGAAGCCGGCGCGGCCCCCGCCGTCAGCAGGTCCCGTACCAGCCGACCCTTCGTCGCCTTGTTGAAGTGGCTCACCACCGACCGCTTCTCCACCCCGTCCACCAGCTGCGAGTGCAACACCCGGACGGTCGCGGTCCGCCCCGCCACCTCACCCTTCGGCTTCCACGCGGCCCCGTACGCCGCCGACCGCAGGTCCAGCACCAGCCCGTCCCCGGCCGCCTCGGGCATGACCTCCGCCATCGGCCCCCGCCAGTACGCGCCCAGCGCGCCCGACCCGGGCAGCTTCACGCCCATCGAGCAGCGGTACGAGGGGATCGCGTCGGTGATCCGCACCGCGCCCCACAGCCCCGAGAAGACGAGCAGCGCGTCCTCGGCCGACGCCCGCGCCGCGGCCGGCAGGTCGGCCAGGCCGAGCGCGTCGTAGAGCACGCCCGTGTAGATCTCGCCCGCCGGACGGGCCCCCGCCGTACGCAGCTCCGCGTTCTTGGCCACCTCGCCGCGCAGGCCCTCGCTCAGGCCCAGCACCTCGCGCGCCTTCAGCTCGTCCGCCGCGCACAGCTCGACCAGCTCCTCCAGCACCGCCGCACGGGCCGGAGCGAGACCAGGCAGGGACAGCGCCTCCGGCTTCAGGGGTGCGCCGGAGCCGCCGGCGGCCTTTCCTTCGGACGGCGGCAGCAGCACGAGCACGGTGGTTCTCCTTCGGTACGACGTCGCAGGGGGTGCGGCCCCCGAGCCAGGGTAGACGTCCGCCGCCCCCGCTCGTCGCGCCGTCCGGGCCCCCCGCACCTACGCTCGACGCATGCCACGCCGTCAGATGCACATGACCGGCGCAGACGGGACTGCTCTGCGGGCCGCGCTGCGCGAACTGCGGACGAAGCTGGAGGTGCCCGAGGCGTTCCCGGCCGCCGTCCTCGCCGAGGCCGAGCAAGCGGCGGCGCACCCCCGCCTGCCGGAGCTGGACAGTACGGACACCCCCTTCTTCACGATCGACCCGCCGGACTCCGTCGACCTCGACCAGGCCATGCACCTGGCGAAACGCTCCGGCGGCGGTTACCGGGTCCGGTACGCCATCGCCGACGTCGCCGCCTTCGTCACCCCGGGCGGCGCGCTCGACGCCGAGGCCCACCGCCGCGTGGCCACCCTGTACTTCCCCGACGGGAAGGTCCCGCTGCACCCGGCCGTCCTCTCGGAGGGCGCGGCCAGCCTGCTGCCCGACCAGATCCGCCCGGCCCTGGTGTGGTGCTTCGACCTGGACCCCGACGGCCGGGTCGAGACCGTCGACGTCCGCCGCGCGTTGATCCGCAGCCGGGCCAGGCTCGACTACGACGGCGTCCAGAAGGCCCTCGACACCGGTACGGCGGAGGAGCCGCTCGCCCTCCTCAAGGACATCGGCCGGCTCCGCGGGGCCCTGGAACAGGCACGCGGCGGCATCTCCCTCAACGTGCCCGAACAGGAGATCCTCGAGCGCGACGGCACCTACTCCCTCGCCTACCGCGCCCCGCTGCCCGCCGACGGCTGGAACGCGCAGCTCTCCCTGATGACCGGCATGGCCGCGGCCGATCTGATGCTGGCCACCGGCACGGGCATCCTGCGTACGCTGCCCAACGCCCCCGACGGCGCGGTCGGCAAGCTCCGGCGGACGGCGAAGGCCCTACGGATCGACTGGCCGCACCACGTGCCGTACGCCGAACTCGTGCGCTCCCTCGACCCGCACCGCCCCGCCCACGCCGCCTTCCTCCAGGAGTGCACGGCCCTGCTGCGCGGCGCCGGCTACACGGTGTTCACCGGCGGCGAGAGCCCCGACCCGGCGATCCATTCCGCGGTGGCGGCCCCGTACACGCACTGCACCGCGCCGCTGCGCCGGCTCGTCGACCGCTACGGCGGGGAGTTGTGCCTGGCGGCGGTGGCCGGGACGGAACCGCCATCGTGGGTACTGGAGGCCCTTCCCGCGCTCCCGGACGAGATGGCGGAAGGCAGCCGGCTGGCGAACACGGTCGAACGGGAGTCCGTGGACCTGGTCGAGGCCGCCGTGCTCAAGGACCGCGTCGGGGAGACGTTCGAAGCCACGGTCATCGACGTCAAGGACCGGGAGCCGCTGGTGGGCACGGTCCACCTGGAGGACCCTGCGGTGGTCGGACGCATCCGGTCCACCACGCTCGACCTGCCCCTGGGCGACCGGATCCGGGTCCGGTTGACGGAGGCCGACCCGGGCACCTCGAAGATCCTCTTCGCGCCCGCCTAGGCTCCGGCGGGCTGCCGACGCAGGGCGGTGACCAGCGCGCGCGGGTCGTCGGCGTGGAAGCGGACGGTCCGGGCCTCGCCCGTGGCGCCGAGCGGCCGGGTGAAGCGCAGCGGCCGGTTCAGTTCCAGGGTGACGGTGGTCTGGCTGCCGACGATGAGGTCGAGCACCCCGTCCTCGGACAGCGTGACCAGCCGGCCCTCGGGGTAGCGCCGGTCCACCCGTACGGAGGCCACCGCGTCCGGCGGGACGGCCAGGTCGAACAGGGCCCCGTAGCGGATCCTCAGCGACCCGTCGGGGCGGACCACGTGCGGCCGGGTCACGCACGTGGCGTGCAGCGCGAGGACGAGCAGGATGCCGTACACGTCCAGCACCAGCATCACCCGGTGCACCGTCGGCCAGGGGATGAGCAGGGCCAGGCCGACGGTCTCGATCACCGACACGAAGAGCAACCCGTACATCATGGCCGTCTGCGGTCCGGTGTACGCGGCGGCGAGGTCCCCGGGGCGCACCCCGTGCCTGCCGCGGACGGCCCACCGGCCGAGGGCGGCGACGGCGCGCAGCTCGTGCCGTACCAGCCGCCGCACCTGCACCGGGACCACGGCCCGGACCGCCGCGCGGCGTGCGGCCCGGCGGTCCGCGCCGCGGGCCCGCTCGGCGGCGTAGAGGCCGTACAGCACCCAGGCCTCCAGCAGCAGCACGCCGGCGACGAGCGCCTCGGTGGCGGCGAGCGCCCAGCCGGGCAGGCGCACCCCGGCCACCAGGCACACCACGAGCACCAGCTCCGCCGGAACGACGGCGGTGACGGCGATGCGCGCCGCCCGTATGCGGGTCATCCCCGCCCCCTCTCGATGAACGCCTCCATGACGAGGCGGACGACTTCGGCCTGCGCGGGCGCGTACTCGGCGAGCAGCGCCTCCTTGAACCCGGCCACGACCACCCCGTCGGTGGGGACCGCGGCGAACACCTCGTCGGGGACGGCCGCCACCAGCTCCGCCGCCAGGGGCGGGATCCGGGGATCTTCCACGGGCGCGTCGGCGAGTTCGTCGAGGCGCACGTACAGCGCGAGCACGGCGGGATCGGCGGCCAGCGGGCCGAGCGCGGCGTAGATCTCCTGGCCGCCCACCCCCGTCGCGTCGAGGAGGGTCAGGTGTTCGCGGTCCTTGGCGGCGGCCGGCGAGTCGGTCCGCGGCGCCTTCGCCAACAGTGCGGCGAGCCCGGGCGAGAGGGGCTCGGCCTCTCCCGGCCCGGCGGCGAGCAGCACGGCGAGCCGGCGCCGCCGCTCCTGGATCTCGGCCTCCTGCCGGGCGAGGTCGGCGTCGAGTTCCGTGAGGACCTCGGCCAGTTCGCGCCCGGCGTCGTCGGCGAGGACGTCCCGCACCTCGTCGAGGCCGAGCCCGAGCTCGGTGAGCCGGCGTACGCGGGCCAGCAGGACGGCGTCACGGAGGCTGTAGGCCCGGTAGCCGTTGGGGCGCCGCTCCGGTTCCGGGAGGAGCCCGACATGGTGGTAGTGCCGGATCGCCCGGGTGGTGACTCCGACGACCGCGGCGATCTCTCCGATCCGCATGCCCCCAGTAGAAACCCTGCCGCTGCGTCAAGGTCAAGCCGGGTCGTCGCCACGGGTAACATGGTCGCCACGGCAGACGAGTCGGCCGGGCGGCCGCGTCGGGGTCTCAGGATCCCGCCGAGGAACGTCCGGGCTCCACAGGGCAGGGTGGTGGCTAACGGCCACCCGGGGTGACCCGCGGGACAGTGCCACAGAAAACAGACCGCCAGGGGCTTCGGCCCTCGGTAAGGGTGAAACGGTGGTGTAAGAGACCACCAGCGCCTGAGGTGACTCAGGCGGCTAGGTAAACCCCACCCGGAGCAAGGTCAAGAGGATCCGTCCCCGGACGGGTCTGCGCGAACGATCGAGGGCTGCTCGCCCGAGTTCGCGGGTAGACCGCACGAGGCCGGTGGCAACACCGGTCCTAGATGGATGGCCGTCTCCCCGGCGACCGCGAGGTCACCGGGCGACAGAACCCGGCGTACAGGCCGGCTCGTCTGCCTTCTCCACCCCCGTTCGGGGTGCCGCCGAAGATCCGGGTGGCCGCCGCGATCCCGGCGATCGGTGCACACGCCTATCGGCGGTCCGGCCGATGCGGCACTCTCAGCCACATGACCGAGCACCCTGCCCGCGCGGCCGCGGCTGCCGCGCACCTACGTGAACTCGCCGAAGCGACCACCGACCCCCGCAACGCCTACGCGAGCCCCGCCGAGATCGCTGCCGTGACCGGGAGCCTGCGCGAGCTCGCCCGCCATCTCGAGGACGCGTTGCGCCACTTGGAGACCCATGTGCGGCGGCGGGACAAGGGCGACTGGGTCCCGCCGGACGGGGAAGCGCACCGCCCGTACGCACGGCAGGCGGGCGATGCCGTCCAGTCCGCCCAGGCCGAAGCACGGAACATGGTTCGCGACCTCGACCGGGCCATGAACGCCCTCGGCCCCTTCAAGGCCGCGCCCTGACCGGCACACGGACGCGGACACGGGCGCCGACGCGGGCGCCGACGCGGACACGGGCGCGGTGACGATCCGCCCCCGCCGGCGGGTCGCCGTCGGCGAGGGCCTTCCCGTAGCGGGTCTACCGCAGGTGGGACGTGTCGTTCAGGAGGCGGACCGAGGCGTTGCCGTCCGCGTAGTAGGCCACCGCCGACAGGGAGGCCGCCGAGAGTTCCATGCGGAACAGGGCTTCCGGCGGGGCGCCCAGGGCGAGGCGGACCAGGATCTTGACCGGGGTCACGTGGGTGACCAGCAGGACCGTGCGGCCCGCGTACGCGGACAGCAGGCGGTCGCGGGTCGCCGAGATCCGGCGGGTGGCGGAGAGGAAGCTCTCGCCGCCGCCCGTCGGGGCCGCCTTCGGGGAGTCCAGCCACGCCTGGAGGTCGTCCGGGAAGCGCTGCTGCACCTCGGCGAAGGTCAGGCCCTCCCACGCCCCGAAGTCCACCTCGCGCAGGCCCTCTTCGACCGTCACCGTGAGGCCGAGACGGTCCGCGACCGCCTGCGCGGTCTCCCGGCAGCGGCGCAGCGGGGAGCTGATGACCGTTTGGATGGTGCCGCGGGCGGCCAGCGCCTCGGCGACCGCGGTGGCCTGTCGCAGGCCCGCCGGGGACAGTTCGGGGTCGCTGCCGCCGCTGCCGGAGAAGCGCTTCTGCGGCGTGAGGGCCGTCTCGCCGTGCCGCAGCAGCACGAAGGTGGCCGGCGCCCCCATGTCCGGGCCCCAGCCGTGGCTGCCGGTGGCGACCGCCGGCGCGTCGGCGTCGAGGCAGGGCTCGATCGCCTCCGTCAGGGCCTCGGCGTCGGCGAACAGCGTGTCCGCGAGCTCCTGGGCCGCCGTGCCCGCGGCGGCGGTGACCAGGGCCGCGCGCACGGCCGCGGCCCCCTTGGCCGCGTCCCCCGGCGGACCCACCGGAGCCGGCGGGGTGGCCAGGGCGCGCGCCGCACCGTGGTCGAGGGCGGCCGTGGACGCCGACGGCTCCCACTGCTTGCCGCGCTTGCCCGCGTCCATCGCCTCGTTCGCGAGCCGGTCCGCGTGCTTGTTCTGCTCGCGCGGGATCCACTCGTACGTCACCTGGGCGCGCGGCAGGATCCGCGCGGCCTCGGCGGCGAGCGGCTTCATGTCCGGGTGCTTGATCTTCCAGCGGCCCGACATCTGCTCGACGACCAGCTTCGAGTCCATCCGGACCAGGACCTGCGCGTCGGAGGCGAGCTCACGGGCCGCCGCGAGCCCGGCGATCAGACCCTTGTACTCGGCCACGTTGTTCGTCGCGACACCGATGTACTCCGCACGCTCGGCCAGCGTCTCGCCCGTCGCCGGGTCGAGCACCACCGCGCCGTAGCCGGCCGGCCCCGGGTTGCCCCGGGACCCGCCGTCCGCCTCCACGACAAAGCGCGGCATCAGATGCCCGAGTCGGCCGTACGGACCAGGATGCGGCCGCAGTTCTCGTGACGGACGATCCGGTCGCGGGCCGCGGCCTTGATCTCGTTGACCTCGGCCATGTCGAGCTCCAGCCGGCAGCCCTCGCAGCGGCGCTGGTAGAGGCGCGCGGCACCGACCCCGCCCTGCTTGACGCGGATCTTCTCGTACAGCGCCATCAGGTCGGCCGGCATGGACGCGACGATGACCTCGCGGTCCTTGGTGACCTTCGCGACCTCGGTGTCGATCTCGGAGGTCGCCGCGTCGCGGCGCGCGGTGGCGTCGGCGGCCTTGGCCTCCAGGGCCGTGACGCGCTCGGTCAGCTCGGTGACGCGCTCCTGCGCACCCTCCAGACGCTCCATGACCTCCAGGACCACGTCCTCCAGGTCACCCTGACGCTTGGCGAGGGAGACGACCTCGCTCTGCAGGTTCGCCAGGTCCCGGGCCGAGATGCCCACGCCCGAGTCGAGCCGCTGCTGGTCGCGGACGGCGCGCTGGCGCACCTGGTCCACGTCCTGCTCCGCCTTGGTCTGCTCGCGCGCGGTGTCGCTCGCCTGGGTCTGGGCGGCGACGAGCAGGTCGCGCTGCTGCGCCAGGTCCTTGGTGAGCGAGTCGAGCTCGGCGTGCTCGGGCAGCGACTTGCGCTTGTGGGCGAGCTGAGACAGCCGGACGTCCAGCGCCTGGACGTCGAGAAGTCGGATCTGGTCGGCGGGCTCGGCGTTCAGTTGGGGGCTCCAGAGATAGAAGGGGGTGTGACGGACGGCGCGTGGGCCGTCCAAGGGTCGGTGACCGTGTGCGAGACGTGGGTCCGCAGACCCCAGCCATGGCGCTCGGAGACGGCGTCGAGCTGCGCGGCCGCCTGCTCGCACCAGGGCCACTCGGTGGCCCAGTGCGCGGCGTCGACGAGGGCGAGCGGGCGGCTCGTCTCGCGGGCCTCGGACGCCGGGTGGTGACGCAGGTCGGCGGTCAGGAAGACGTCCACACCGGCGGCGCGGACCTGCTCGAAGAGGCTGTCGCCGGAGCCGCCGCTGACGGCGATGCGGCGGACCGGCATGTCCGGGTCGCCGGCCACGCGGATGCCCTGTGCGGTCGGCGGCAGCCAGGCCGCGGCGCGGGCCGCGAACTCGCGCAGGGTCTCGGGGTGGTCCAGTTCGCAGATCCGGCCGAGGCCGCGGCGGCCTTCCGGATCGGTCGGGTCGGGCACCAGCGGGCCGGTGATCCGCAGGTCGAGGGCGCCGGCGAGGGCGTCGGAGACTCCCGGGTCGGCGGTGTCGGCGTTGGTGTGCGCGACGTGCAGCGCGATGTCGTTCTTGATCAGCGTGTGCACGACGCGGCCCTTGAAGGTGCCGGCCTCGACGGTGGTGGTGCCCCGCAGGTAGAGAGGGTGGTGGGTGATGATCAGATCGGCGCCCAGCTTCACCGCCTCGTCGGCGATCTCCTGAACGGGGTCCACGGCGAACAGGACCCGGGTGACCTCGGCGTCCGGGTCGCCGCAGACGGTTCCTACGGCATCCCACTGCTCGGCCCGCGAGGGGGGCCAGAGAGCGTCCAGCGCGGCGATGACTTCAGAGAGACGGGGCACGGGCCAAGGCTACCGTCCGGGGCGACCGTCCCGGTCAGGACAGCCCTGCCGGACGAGGCCCCCACCCCGCGGGCCGGACATACCGGAATATTTCCGTCCACCGTCCTGCCCCGGTCCCGGCCCCGAAACCGGCCGCGGGCCCCCGCCCCGATGCCGAACAGCACAAACGCCTCGTCCGCCACGCGCGAATCGCCGCCCGGACACCCGTATGTGTGAAGCGGTGTTGGTGGTGTTGTTCGCCGTGATGCCCGAAAACTAGCTTCCCCCCCGGAGGTGACCACGGATGACTGTCTGTGCCATCGAAATGACGACCACGACCGCGTTCACCATCGCCGCGGACGGGTCGTACGCCGCCCGGCTGGCCGGGGAGGGCGACGCCCTCTACGCGGAGCGCTGGACCCTCGCCGGGCCGGAGGCGTACGCGGTACCGCTGCCGCTCGCGCAGCCCGAGGAGGCGGACAGCGAGGTGCTGCCGCTGGCCGACGGGCGGGTGCTGATCCACCGGCGGGTGGCGGAGCGGCACGCCTTCGCACTGCTGTACCCGACGGGAGCCGAGACCGGGCCGAGCACCGGCGAGCTCCAGCTGGGCGGGGTGGCCGCGCGCGAGGGCGTACGGGTGCGCCTGCTCCCGCCGTGCCCGGCCGGATCCGGTGCCTTCGCCCTGGCCGCGGAGGACACCGTGACCACGGTCTGGCAGGTGACCGGGGACCCGTCGGGGCCGCGGCCCGTCGCCCGGATCCCGGGACGGTGCTCGGGCGGCGTCTGGCTGGACCGGGCGGGCCGGCTGCTGGCCCTGGACCGCGAGCTGGAGGGCATCACCAAGGCCGTCGCCGTGGACCTGGGGAGCGCCGCGGTGTCCCCGCTGCTGCAGATCACCGAGGACAGCGACGACCGGCTGCTGCTGGCCGACCCGGACAGCGGGCTGCTGCTGATCCGCTCCGACGCCCCGGGCACCGCACGCCTCGGCTGGGGCGTGCTCGGCAGCTCCCTGCCCGTCCGCTTCCCGGAGTGCCTGGCCCGACTGGGTGACGCCCGGCCGTTCGCGGTCCAGCCCGGCCAGTCCCTGATGCCGGAGACCTGCGGGGTGGCGTTGCGGCTGCCCGAGGGCGACATCGGGCTGTGGCGGCCCGCCGACCGGCAGGTCTTCCGGCTCGCCGCCCCGACGGGCTGGCTCGGCGGGAGCGGCCTGTGGAGCGCGCAGGGCCGTCTGCACCTCCCGTACGCGACCCCCGAGGTGCCCTGCGGGATGGTCGGCCTGAACCTGCCGGTCCCGCCTCCCCCGCCGGTGGTCCTGGAGCCGCCCACGCCGACCGCCCCCCGCCCGGTCCCGCTCCAGCAGGCACCGCTGGCCGGGCGCTAGGCCGGGGGGCGCCGCCTGCGGACTCAGGCGTGCTTGAGGCCCAGGACCTCCGTCGCGGCGAAGGTCTCGTTCGCCGGGCGGGACGCGTAGTGCGGGGTCAGGAGCTCGTCGAGCTCCTCGTAGGAGAAGGACTCCTTGGCCGTGTCGAACTTGGCGGCCACCCTCGGGCGCTCCATGACGGCCACGATGCCGCCGTGCACGACGAACAGTTGGCCGTTGGCCTTGGCGGAGGCGGGCGAGGCCAGGTAGCCGACGAGCGGTGAGACGTGCTCGGGGGCGAGGGCGTCCAGCTTGCCCTCCTCCGGGACCGCGAAGCCGGCGAAGACGTCCTCGGTCATCCGGGTACGGGCCCGCGGGCAGATGGCGTTGGCCGTCACCCCGTACTTGGCGAGCGCCAGGGCGGTGGAGGTGGTCAGGCCCACGATGCCGCCCTTGGCCGCCGCGTAGTTCGGCTGACCGGCCGAGCCGCCGAGGAAGGCCTCGGAAGAGGTGTTGACGATCCGGCCGTAGACCGGGCCGCCGGCTGCCTTCGACCGCTCGCGCCAGTGCACGGAGGCGAAGTGGGTGGTGTTGAAGTGGCCCTTGAGGTGGACCCGGATCACCGAGTCCCACTCCTCCTCCGACATCGAGAAGACCATCCGGTCGCGCAGGATGCCCGCGTTGTTGACCAGGATGTCCAGCTTCCCGAAGTCGGCCACCGCCAACTCGATCAGCTCCCGCGCCTGCTCGAAGTCGGCCACGTCGCCCAGGTGCACCACCGCCCGACCACCCGCGGCGCGGATCTCCGCGGCGACCTCCTCCGCCGGGGCGGCCGAGGCCTCCCCGGAACCGTCCCGGCCCGGCCGGCCGAAGTCGTTGACGACCACGCTCGCGCCGAGCCGCGCCAGCTCGATCGCCTCGGCCCGGCCGAGCCCGCGGCCCGCGCCCGTCACGATGGCGGAGAGCCCCTCAAGTGGGAGTGACATCCGTAGCGTTCCTCTCGCAGGTCTCGGAGCAGGTCAGAGTTCGATGCAGGTGCGCAGGGCCACGCCCGTACGCATCTGGTCGAGCGCGTCGTTGATCTCGGCGAGCTGCACCCGGTGCGTGATCAGGCTCGCCAGGTCCACCCGGCCGGCCCGCCACAGGGCGATGGTGCGCTCGTAGGAGCGGAGCACGTCCCCGCCGCCGTACATCGACGGCAGGATCTTCTTCTCGTCGAAGAAGAGCGAGAACATGTCGATCTGGTAGTTGTCGTCCATCGCGCCGGCGCCGACGATCACCACGCTGCCGCCACGGCGGGTCATCTTGTAGGCGGTCTGCGCGGTGGCGGACTTGCCGACGACCTCGAAGACGTAGTCGAAGCCCTCGCCGCCGGTGATCCGGTTCTTGGCGTCGTCGAAGGCCTCCGGGCCCACGGCCTCGGTGGCCCCGAACCGCAGGGCCGCCTCGCGCCGCGACTCCACCGGGTCGACGGCGATGATCTGGGCCGCGCCCTGGACCTTGGCGCCCTGGATGACGGATATGCCGACGCCGCCGCAACCGATGACGGCGACCGAGGATCCGGCCTCCACCTTGGCGGTGTTGATGGCCGCGCCGAGGCCGGTGGTGACACCGCAGCCGATCAGCGCGGCGATGTCGAAGGGCACGTCGTCGGGGATCGGGACGGCGCACGCGGCATCGACCACGAGTTCCTCGGCGAAGGTGCCGGTCGCGGCGAAGCCGAAGATGTCACCGCCCGCGCGGCGGAAGTTGGGGGTGCCCGCGTTGACCAGGCTCGCCAGGCACAGGTGGCCCTGGCCGCGCTTGCAGGACGGACAGTGGCCGCACGGCGGCAGCCAGCAGACGAGGACCCGGTCGCCCTGCTTGAGGGTGGTGACCCCGTCACCGACGTCGGAGATCACCCCGGAGCCCTCGTGGCCCGGGATGAAGGGGGCGGGCTGCGGCAGGACGCCGCTCATCGCGGAGAGGTCCGAGTGGCACAGGCCGGTGGCCTTGATCCGGATCTTCACCTTGCCCGGGCCGAGGCCCACGGCCTCCATGTCGTCGACGACTTCGAGCTTGTCCTGGCCGATCTCGCTCTGCAGTGCTGCGCGCACGGTGCGGCTCCTTGGGTCTCGTACTCGTACGGTCTGGTTCTCGTACTCGTGGCTACGCGTACTCGTGGCTACGCGTACTCGTGGCTACGCGTACTCGTGGCTACGCGTGCTCGTGGCTACGCGTACTCGTGGCTACGCGTGCTCGTGGCTACGCGTGCTCGACGACGGTGTCGGCGAGGACCGGCGCGTCGTCCCGTTCGACGGCGGTCACCGACACCAGGACCCGGCCGGGCTCCTGCCACATCCGGATGCGCAGCGTCTCGCCCGGGAAGACGATCCCGGCGAAGCGCGTGCGGTAGGCGCGGACCCGGGAGACGTCCCCGCCCAGGGCCGTGTCGACGACGGCCTTGAGGGTCATCCCGTACGAGCACAGGCCGTGCAGGATCGGCTGGTCGAAGCCGGCCGTCTTGGCGAACTCGGGGTCGGCGTGCAACGGGTTCCAGTCGCCGGAGAGGCGGTAGAGAAGCGCCTGGTCCTCACGGATGTGCCGCTCCTCGACGCGGTCCGGGGCGCGCTCGGGCAGTTCCTCCCGCACGGAGGGACCGCGCTCGCCACCGAACCCGCCCTCGCCCCGGACGAAGATCTGCGCGTCGCTCGTCCACAGGGGGCCGTCGGCGTCGGCGACCTCGGTGCGCAGGACGACGACGGCGGCCTTGCCCTTGTCGTAGAGGGCCGCGACCCTGGCGGTCGAGGTGGCCCTGCCCTTGACCGGGATGGGCCGGTGCAGCTCGATGGACTGGCCGCCGTGCAGCACGTTCGCGAGGTCGATCTCGATCCCGGGGGCGGCGAGGCCGCCCATCATGGCCATCCCGGCGCCGGCGACGGTCGCGAAGCTGGGGAGGACGTGGAGCTTGGATTCGAGGGTGTAGCGCAGCTCGTCCGGGTCGGTGGCCGGCCGGCCCGCGCCGAGGCCGAGGTGGTAGAGCTGGATGTCCTTGTGGTCCCAGCCGATGTCCCCCAGGCGGGGGTCGGCGGCGAGGGCCTTGGCGGCATCGATCGGCATGGGGATGCTGCTCCCTGTCGTTGGAGAACCGGGGCCGTGGAAGAGCCGGGGCAGAGCTGTGGAAGAGCCGTGGAAGACCTCGGTGCGGCCGTCCGCACCGTCGGCCGCACCGAGGTCGCATGCGGGGGCCGGTTCTAGAACGCGTTCTAGGCCCGGCCGGTGAGGGAATGTATAACGCACACCCCCACACTTGGGAAGACTCTTGACTTCACGTCAGATCCGCTGCGTGCGGAGCGTGTTGCACGCCCACCGGGGGGCGGGGCAATACTCTGCCCGCGTGGAAGAAATGCCTGCTGACCACCGTGAGGTCCGCGCCCTGCGCGTCCTGCTGGAGCCGCCGAATCCGGCCCTGGCGCTCCAGCTCGGCCTCCAGCCGGACATCGAGGTGGTCCGGGACCCCATGGCCCGGCCCGCGGTGGCCCTGGTGGAGGAGCTCGCGGCCGTCACCGCCCTGCTGGCCGACGATCCGGAGTGCCGGGTGCTGGTCCTGACGGGCTCGGCGCACCCCGGCCTCGCGGAGGCCGCCCTCGCCGCCGGCGCGGTGGGACTGGTGCTGCGGGACGGCCCGATCGGGGACCTGGCAGACTGCGTCCGGCGCGCCTCGACGGGCGAGACGGTGGTGGACCCGGCCCTGGAATGAACTCGATCGGATTCCGGTGAATCCTTTCGCGGTGCCCACGCCTCTTATGCATGTGCCGACGCCGAGTTCGGCACCTGACCTGGAGGTTGTCGTGACCACTCTTGTCGCCGTGGGCGCCGTCGTCCTGCTCCTGCTCTGCACCTGCACCGTCCTCGTGGCGCGCCGACGGAGCCGCTCCCGTGGCTGAGTCGACCTGGCCCGCCGAGCCACTGATCGTCGCCGCGCAGCGCGGGGACCTCGACGCGGTCACCGCGCTGGTCTCCGGATCGCACCCGAACGTGCGGAAGTTCGCGTACTCGCTGTGCGCCTCCCCCGAGGACGCCGAGGACGCGGCCCAGGAGGCGCTGATCATCCTCTACCGGCGGATCGGCATGCTGCGCGCGTCCGGCGCCCTGGCCTCGTGGATGTTCCGCATCGTCCGCAACGAGTGCCTGCGCCGGGCCCGGCTGGTGCCCCGCGAGCGCTCCGCTCCGCTGCCGGACACCGGCGAAGCGGTGATGTCGGCCGAGGACGAGGTGTTGGAACGCCTGGAGGCCGCCCGGGTGGCGCGGGCGATCGCCGCCCTCCCCGCCGAGCAGCGGCGGGTGCTGATCATGCGGGACATCCAGGGCTACAGCGGCCGCATGGCCGCGGACGCGCTCGGGCTCAGCCCCGCCGCGATGAAATCACGGTTGCATCGGGCCCGCGCGGCCCTCCGGCACACCCTTTACCCGACTCCTGGAGGCGACGATGCCGATCACTGACGGCCCCGACTTCGCGAGCTCCACCCTGCCCCGACACCTGGTCCGCGGCGCCATCGGCATCGGCGCCCTGGCCGGCTCCGTCGCCCTCCTCCCGCTCTACGGCCCGATCACCCTGGCCCTCGCCCCGGTCGGTCTGCTGGCGCTGCGCGGCTGCCCGATGTGCTGGGCGATCGGGCTGGCCCAGACGCTGTCCCGGGGCCGCCTGCAACGGGAGTGCACGGACGACCGCTGCGAACTGAAGGTGGCACCCCGCTGATCCGGGCCTGCGGGCAGGGGCGCGAGCGTTCCGTCCCGGCCACCGATTTTGACGGAATCCGCCGCAGCGCGCGTGCGTGTACCGGAGCAGGATGAGGCTCCCTCAACCTAGTTCCGGGGAGACGGAATCATGCGCGTATCCGCCCTGTCCACCGCCGCCGCGCTCGTGGTCGCGACCCTCGCCGCGGGAGCCGTCCCGGCCACCGCCGACGCCCCGGCCGGGCCGCTCCTGGTGGTCCCCCTGGAGGCCGGCGACGGCCTCCACCACAGCACCGGGTCGGTGGCCTACGAGCGCGTCGACGGCGCGGCGAACGCGGTCAGGATCATCTCGGTGCACGTCACCGGCGGCGATCGTGACTGCGCCTGGCTGGACTGGAACGACCCGCACAACCCCACCGGCTGGAGCAGCCTGACCAGCGAACCCTCCTGCGGCGGCACCGGCCTGGGCGAGTACCCCGACAGGATCATCAAGGCGCCGGTCGGCCACCCGCTCAAGGTGCGCCTGGCCGCCTACCACTCCGACTCGGCCGAGGTGAAGCACAAGGACATCGAGAAGCTCTGACCCGCGTCCTGGGCCGTCTCCTCGGCAAGGGCCGCTACGCGCCGTCGCCGGCCTGCGCGTGCCCGAAGGCGGCGAGCAGGTCGTTCTCGCCCGGGGCGGTGAACAGCCGCTTGGGCAGCACCACGAGACACGTCCGGCGGCGCGTGTGACCCACGAACACGTGCAGCCGGGGCGTCTCGTGGTAGTAGCGCATCTCGTCCCACACGATCCGCTGCGACTCCTCGCCCCGGAACACCTCGATGCCCGCGTCGTCCACCACGACCCGCTTCTCCTCGGCGGCCCTGCCGCTACGGAAGCCCCGGGCCACCGCCCACCTCGGCAGCACCAGCAACGCGAAGAGGCCGTACGCCACCGCGATCCCGAGGGGGACGGGGTGCAGGGTGAGACCGTCGGAGGACAGCGTCACGCCCGCCGAAGCGAGCAGGACCGTACCGAGGGCGCCCACCACCCGGCCCCGCCGGAACAGCCCCGCGACCTTGGCGGCCTCGTCGTACTCGTCCCTGGTCGGGCTGCCGGTGGCGCTGAAGGATGCCTCGCGTATCTCGCTCACGGGGGCGGAGCCTAATGCCCCGCCCCCGTGGCCGAAAAGCGCGTTCCTATCCCCGCCGCAGGAGGGTCACCACCGCCGCGCCGCCCAGCCCGATGTTGTGCGCCAGCCCCACCCGCGCCCCCGCGACCTGCCGCGGCCCGGCCTCGCCCCGCAGCTGCCAGACCAGCTCCGCCGCCTGCGCCAGCCCGGTCGCCCCCAGCGGATGCCCCTTGGAGATCAGCCCGCCGGAGGGGTTCACCACCCACCGCCCGCCGTAGGTGGTCGCGCCCGACTCCACCAGCTTCCCGGCCGAGCCGTCCCCGCACATGCCCAGCGCCTCGTACGTCAGCAGCTCGTTGATCGAGAAGCAGTCGTGCAGCTCCACCACGTCCACGTCCTCGATGCCGAGCCCCGAGGCCTCGTACGCCTGCCGGGCCGCGGCCGCCGTCATCGGCTTGCCGACCACGTCGATGCAGGAGCCCGAGGCGAAGGAGGCCTCGGTGTCCGTCGTCATCGCCTGGCCGACGATCTCCACGGCCTTGTCGTGCAGCCCGTGCCGCACCACGAACCGCTCGGACACCACCAGCGCCGCCGCCGCGCCGTCCGAGGTCGGCGAGCACTGGAGCTTCGTCAGCGGCGCGTGGATCTCCTTCGCCGCCAGGATCTCCTCGACCGAGTACACGTCCTGGAACTGCGCGTTCGGATTGTTCGCCGAGTGCCGGTGGTTCTTCACGCCGACCGCCGCGAGCTGCGCGGGCGTGGTCCCGTACCGCTCCATGTGCTCGCGCGCCGCGTTGCCGAAGATCTGCGCCGTGGGCGGGGACATCTCGAAGCCGTGGCCCGCGGCCATGATCCCGTAGTGTCGGGCCACCGGTGAGGTCGTGAAGGATTCATCAGCGGCTCCGCCGCGGGCACCGCCGTCGGCGCCCCCGCCCAGCGCGCCGCGCTTCATCTTCTCGAAGCCCAGCGCCAGCACGCAGTCGCTGATCCCGCCCTGCACGAACTGCCGCGCCATCATCAGGGCCGTCGAGCCCGTCGCGCAGTTGTTGTTGACGTTGTAGACCGGCACCCCGGAGAGCCCCAGCTCGTACGCCGCCCGCTGGCCGGCGGTGGAGGCCTGGAAGCAGTAGCCCACCGGTACCTGTTCGACCAGCCCGTAGTCGATGCCCGCGTCCGCGAGCGCCGCCGATCCGGCCTCCCGCACCATGTCCCAGTACTGCCAGTCCCGCGACTCCGGCTTCTCGAACTTCGTCATGCCGACGCCCACGATGTACGACTTCATGCCCGACAACTCCTAGTCCCTGGGTAGGCCGAGGATCCGCTCGGCGACGACGTTGAGCTGGACCTGTGTGGTGCCCCCGGCGATGGTCAGGCAGCGGGACATGAGCATCCCGTGCACCGCCCGCTCCCCCGCCCCCTCCCGCACCGCGCCCGCCGGTCCCAGCAGTTCGAGCGCGAGCTCGGCGGTCCGCTGCTGGTGCGGGGTCTGGACGAGCTTGCGTACGGAGGCACCCGCGCCCGGCTCCAGCCCCGACACCTGCTGGAGCGTGGTGCGCAGCCCGATGCAGGCCAGCGCGTGCGCCTCGGCGGCGAGCGCGCCGATCCGCGCCCGGTAGGTGCCGTCGAGGTCGGCGGCGCGCGCGAGGAGCACCTCCAGGCCGGTGTCGAAGGTCATCTGGTCGGCCATGTGGACGCGTTCGTTGCCGAGGGTGTTGCGGGCCACCTTCCAGCCGCCGTCGGCCGCGCCGACCAGCGCGTCCGCCGGGAGGTCCACGTCGTCGAAGTACACCTCGTTGAAGAGGGCCTCGCCGGTGATCTCCTTCAGCGGCCGGATGTCGATGCCGGGGGTGTTCTTCATGTCGACGACGAAGTAGCCGAGCCCCTTGTGCTTGGGCGCGGCCGGGTCGGTCCGGGCCAACAGGATCCCGAAGTCGGCGCTGTGCGCGGAACTCGTCCACACCTTCTGGCCGTTGACCCTCCAGGAGCCGTCCTCCCGCCGCTCCGCCCGGGTCCGCAGCGAGGCCAGGTCGGAGCCCGCGCCCGGCTCGGAGAAGAGCTGGCACCAGGTGACGTCGCCGCGCAGGGTCGGCCGGAGGTAGGCCTCCCGCTGCGCCTGCGTCCCGTAGGCGAGCAGCGAGGGCACCACCCAGGTGGCGATCCCGAGGTCGGCGACCTTGACCCCGGCCGCGGCCAGCTCCTGCTGGACGACGAGCTGCTCGACGGGGCCCGCGCCGAGCCCGTACGGGGGCGGCAGGTAGGGGGCCGCGTAGCCGGTGGGGGCCAGGATCCGGCGCGCGGCGGCCGGATCGAGTCCGCGCGCGTCCTCGATGGCGGTCCGGGCCTTCGCCCGGTACGTCTCGGCCTCCGCCGGGAGTTCCAGGCGCAGCTCGCGCCGCGCACCGCCCGCCGCGCAGCGCACGGCCCGGACCCGGTGCCCGTCGCCGGGGCCCAGCAGTTGGCGGGCGACGAGGGCGCGCCGCAGGTAGATGTGGGCGTCGTGCTCCCAGGTGAAGCCGATCCCGCCGAGGATCTGGATGCAGTCCTTGGCGCAGGTGTAGGCGGCGTCCAGGGCGGTCCCGGCGGCGAGCGCGGCCACCAGCGAGCGCACGTCGGCGGGCTCGTCCATGGCCTGCGCGGCGTCCCAGGCCAGCGCCCGGGCCTGTTCCAGTCGGACGAGCATGTCGGCGCACAGGTGCTTGACGCCCTGGAACCGCCCGATGGGCCGGCCGAACTGCTCGCGGACCTTCGCGTACGCGGCGGCCGCGTGCAGGGCCCAGGCGGCCGTGCCGCAGGCGTCCGCGGCGAAGAGCGTGCAGGCCAGGTCCCGGACCAGGGCCGCGTCCAGGGCCAGCAGCCGGTCCGGGGCGGCGGCGACACCGCGCGCCCGCACCTCGGCGGTGGGGCGGGTGGGGTCGGCGCTCTCGTGCGTACGGATGTCCAGCGCGGCGGCGTCCACGGCGAACCAGCGGGTGCCGTGCGCGGCCTCGGCGGCCAGCAGCACCAGATCGGCCTCGCCGGCGCCGAGGACGGGCGGGGCGAGGCCGTCGAGCAGGTACCCGCCGCCCTCGACGGCGACGGCGGTCAGGGTCCCGGGCCCGAGCGCGACCGCCCCGACCCGGCCTTCGAGCGGCTCGGCGCCGGCCCGCTCCAGCAGTACGGAGGCCAGCGCGCTCGGCAGGTACGCCCCGGGCAGCGCGGCCCGGGCGGCCTCCTCGACGACGACGGCCAGGTCGAGCAGGGTGCCGCCGTCCAGGTGCGGGTCGAGCAGCCCCTGTGCGGTCAGCGCGTCCCAGTAGGCGGGCCGCGCCCCGGCCTGCGGCGGGGTGTCGAGCAGCTTGCGGACCTCCTCGGGAGGCACGGCCCGCGCAACCCAGCCGCGCACCGCCTCGGCCAACTCCCGCTGCTCCTGCGTGATTCCGATGCCCATGCGCGGCAGACTAGAACACGTTCCAATCTGACGGAAGGTCAGATGGGGGGTGAGTCGGAGGCGGGAACCGGCACCGGGAGGGGCGACGTCCACCGATGCACAAGATCGATCACCGGTTCGAAGGAGTCAGAATGACCGGCACGGCCACCCGATACCTCTATCTCGTCCGCCACGGCGAGGCGCTGCCGGACGAGAGCGGGCTCACCGAGAACGGCCGCCGGCAGGCCGTCCTGCTCGGCCGACGCCTCCAGGACGTCCCCCTCGCGGCCGTTCACCACGGCCCACTGCCCCGGGCGGAGCAGACGGCACGCCTGATCGGCGACCAGCTGGCGGACGTCCCCCTGCACCGCTCGGAGGCGGCCGGCGACTACGTCCCGTACCTGCCGGGCCGCGAGGAGCTCCCGCCCGAATCGGCCGACCTCTTCCTGCGCTTCCTCGAAGGCGCCTCCGCCGAGGAGCGGGAGCACGGGCCCGCGCTGGCCCGCCGGGCGATGGACCTGTTCACCGGGCCGGTGGACGGCGACGAGGATCGGCACGAGCTGGTCGTCACGCACAACTTCCTGGTCGCCTGGCTCGTTCGGGACGCCATGTTCGCGCCGAAATGGCGCTGGCTCGGCCTGAATCATTCCAACGCCGCCCTGACGGTCATCCGGTACGCGCCCGACCGGCCCGCCTCCGTCCTGTTCTCCAACGACATGCGGCACCTGCCGAATGAGCTGCGATGGACCGGTTTTCCGCCCGAGTTGCACATCTGAGTGCACCACCGGTAGGAGGGTCCACCGAACCCAATACACCTCAACTCGGGCTTATATACAGGCTGTTGAGTACCAATCGACCGTTCACTATAGTCGGCACCGACACGGCCGGCCCGGGTCCGAGCGTGCCGCATTCGGGAACCAACTCCCCTTCGTCGCGCCCGATTCGGCGTCGGCGAGAACACCACGACGTAGGGGGATGAATCATGCGCATGAAGAGGACCCTGGCACTCTTGGCCGCCGCAGCCGGCGTCACGATCGGAATGGCCACCCCGGCCAGCGCGTACGCCTGCCAGACCGGCTTTTTCTGCCTCTACTACAACTCCAACCAGGCCGGAGCCCGATGGTTCACGGACGGGGATGTACCCAATCTCGCCGGGGAAGAATTCACCACGTGGGCCACTGGTGAGGGTGAGCCGGTGAAGAACAATGCCGCGTCGACCCAGAACGCCTCGAACTACTGCTACCGGGTCTACTACAACTCGAACTACGCCGGCCCGTACGACACCGTTCCGGCTCACTCGTCCCGGAACCTCGTGAACACGTACAACAACAACGCTTCCGTCCGGGACCTGATCTGCTGAGCATCGGCACCTGGACCGGGAAAGGGTGTTCCGCAACCGCCGTCGCGGCCGCGGAACACCCTTTCCTTGCCACCCGTAGAGGAATCCAGTGAACGTGACCACCCTTTCCTCCCGAGCGTGTGCCGGTATGGCGGTGCTCCTGCTCCCGCTCCTGTCGGCGTGCACGGCCGACCCCGCCGACCCGGGCGAAACCCCGGGCCCGACCGCGGCGCACCGGCTCGCCGACAGCAAGGCCCTCAAGCTGCCGCTGGACGATTACCTGCTGACGACGATCGACGCGGGCGGGCTCGCCCGCGGCCGCGATTCCCTCATGCAGCGGTGCCTGGGCGGATTGGGCGCCCCGTACACCCCCGAAGCGCGGGGAAGCGCCGATATCGAAACGAACGAGCGGCGCTACGGCCTGGCCGATGCGGAACTCGCGAAGCAGCACGGATACCACGTGCCAGACATGGTGAAACCGGCCGAAGACTACCCATCGGCGATCATGCCGCTCGTCACGGGCGAAGCAACCACGTACAACGGCCTCCCGGTACCGGAAGGCGGGTGCGCGGGGCAGGCGCAGCGGGAACTTCACGAGGCCGATCTGCAGGGAGCCCTGGCCCTTCCCCAAAAGCTCAACATGGAAAGCTACCTGAAGTCCCAGAAGGCCCCCGCGGTGGTGAAGGCGACCGAGGCATGGTCGGCATGCATGAAGGAATCCGGTCACACCTACCCTGATCCGCTCGCCGCGATCAACGACAAGGAATTCAGCGCCGCGACCCCCGGACCCCACGAGAAGGAAGTGGCGCTCGCCGACGTCCTGTGCAAGCAGAAGGTGAACCTGATCGGCATATGGTCCGACGCCGAAAGCGAATACCAGCAGTTCGCCATCGAAACCAACAAGAGCACCTTGGCAGAGCCGCTGGCCGCCAAACAGAAGACCATGGCCGCCGCGAAGGCCGCGGCCGGGCAGTAGGAGCTCGTGACCGCCGGCGCGGAAATCGCGTGGCCGCCCGGTTCGCGGTGCCGGTATCGTCCGGTCCCCCGACCCGCCGTACCGGCGGACCCGTTCAGAGAGCGACGCACATGACCAGCCCCCGGACCACGACGACCCTGTGGCGCCCCACCGGCCCCGAGGAGCTGGCCCTGGTGCGGGAGCTGAACTGGCGTGCGTGGCCGCCCCGACTGCCCGAGCAGCCGATCTTCTACCCGGTCCTCAACGAGGACTACGCGATCAGGATCGCGCGGGACTGGAACGTGAAGCACAGCGGCGTCGGCTTCGTCACCCGCTTCGAGGTCGACTCGGAGTTCTTGAGCCGCTACCCCGTCCAGCAGGCGGGCGGGCGGACCATCCTCGAGCTCTGGGTTCCGGCCGAGGAGCTGGACGACTTCAACGCCCACATCGTCGGCGAGATCCAGGTGACCCACGAATTCCGCTGAGGCGGGTCACCGACCCGACCGGAAGCGGCCCCGCGCACCGGCATGACCGGTCCGGGCGCCATAGGCTGGCCGGAACTCATCCACGACGGGCGGGAGGCCGAGATGACCGGGACGACGGTCGAGCAGGTCATGGCCGAGCTGGCGGCGCTGGAGGACCCGCGGATGCGCGAGGTCAACGAGAGGCACGGTGACGATCACGGTGTGAACCTCACCAAGCTGCGCGCGGTCGCCAAGCGCCTCAAGACGCAGCAGGACCTCGCACGCGAACTCTGGAAGACCGAAGACACCGCGGCCAGGCTCCTGGCGCTGCTGATCTGCCGCCCGAAGGCCTTCGAGCGCGACGAGCTGGACACCATGCTGCGCGAGGCCCGCACCCCCAAGGTGCACGACTGGCTCGTGAACTACGTCGTGAAGAAGAGCCCGCACGTCGAAGAACTGCGTCTCGCCTGGTTCGCGGACCCCGATCCGGTGGTCGCGAGTGCCGGCTGGGCGCTGACCACCGAACGGGTCGCGAAGAAGCCGGCCGGCCTCGACCTCCCGGGGCTGCTCGATGCCATCGAGGCGGAGATGAAGGACGCCCCGGAGCGGCTGCAGTGGGCGATGAACCACTGCCTGGCCCAGATCGGGATCGAGCACCCCGAGTACCGCGCCCGCGCCATCGACATCGGCGAGCGCCTGGAAGTCCTCAAGGACTATCCGACTCCCCCGAACTGCACGTCTCCGTTCGCGCCCGCCTGGATCGGCGAGATGGTGCGACGGCAGCAGGAGAAGCAGTAGGAGGGGTTCAGCCGGATGTGACCGGCACCGCCTTGAGCGCCGCCTTGGCGACCTCCTTGGCCTTCTGCTCGCACGCCCCGGGATGGTAGAGACCGACCCGGACGACCAGATTGCCGTGCCGGACGGAGAGCGCACAGGTCCACTCGGTGGTGCCGTCGGACTCCCAGTACGCCCCGTCGCCGAACCCGAGGTTGTTCACCCGCTTCCCCCTGGCCGCGTCCGTGGCGAAACCGGCCTGCTGGAGCCTCGCGTTGGCCCCGTCGTCACTTCCCCGCTTGACGTCCCACCGGACCAGCGCGGTCCGCCGACCGGCCAAGGAGTCGTACCAGGTGCACATCGTGTGCACCTCGGTCTTGTTCGCGCTGTGGAAGTCCTCCTTGGCATCCCGCCCGGTCAGCGAGATGTACTGGGTGGCCTTCTGGCAGGCCGGCACGTCGGCGTAGGCCGCGGGATCGGCGCCTTCCGCCACCCGGTCCAGGGTGTACGCACCCACGCCGACGCCCGTCGCCACCAGCATTCCGGCGGCCACCAGCGCCACCGTCCGCGACCGCCTCCGGGGCGGGATCGACGCCGGCTCGGTCGGCGGGCTCGTCGGCCGGGGAAGGACGACGGACGGCGGGGTGGACTCCGTGGCCCCGGCCGCCCGCTCCACCACCTCATCGGACTCGGGCTCGCGCTCCGGCTCCGGCTCGGGGAGCGGTTCCGGCGGCGCAACCACGGTCTCCGTGTCTGCGGACAACAGCCGGTCGATGTCGGCCCGTTGCGCGGCCAGCATCCGGTCCACGGCGGGCGGCCACTGCAGGCCTGCCGGAGCGACCGGCCCGAGGAGTTCGAGCAGCTGCGCCGGCGTGGGCCGGGCGGCCGGATCCTTGGCCAGGCAGCGCTCCACGATCCCGCGCAGCCCGACCGGTACCGCACTGAGGTCGGGGGTGGAGTGCACCACGTCGTAGAGCGTCCGGAGGGTCGACGTCCCGGCGAAGGGGCTGCTGCCGGTGAACGCCATGACCAGCAACGAGCCGAGCGAGAACACGTCGCTCGCCGGGGTCAGCGACTTGCTCTCGGCCTGCTCGGGCGACATGAACGACGGCGAACCGATCACCCACCCGGTACGCGTCAGCCCGGTGTCCCCCTCCGCCTCGGCCTCGGCCTCGGTGACCCGTGCGATACCGAGGTCGATGACGCGCACGCCGTCCTCGGTGAGGAGCACGTTGTCGGGCTTGAGGTCCCGGTGGATCAGCCCCGCCCGGTGGATCTCCGCGAGCGCCGACGCGAGTCCCGCCGCCAGCCGGTGGACGACGGCTTCCTCCAGCACGCCGTCCGTCTTGACCATGGCCCCGAGCGAGGGCCCGGACACGAACACCGAGGCCAGCCACGGGGTCGGCGCGTCCGGGTCGGCGTCCATCACGGCAGCCGTATAGGCACCGGAGACCTTGCGCGAGGCCGCGACCTCGCGCCGGAAACGGGCCCGGAAGCCCTCGTCGTCGGCGAAGTGCGCGAGCACCTGCTTGACGGCGACGAGCCGCCCGTCAGGCCCCGCGCACAGCAGTACCCGCCCCATGCCCCCCTGCCCGAGCACGCCGGCCACCTTGAACGGCCCCACGTGCGTCGGACCTGCCGGTCCTACGCGCTCCATTCCCCCCGACTCCCTCCCCGTCGTCAGGGAGCGGATCATACCGAGACGGACTTCACGAAGGCCTCGAACGCCGCGGGGTGGACGGTGAATACGGGACCCTCGGGGTTCTTGGAGTCCCGGACGGCGACGCGGCAGGGCTGCGCGGCGATCTCGACACAATCACCGCCGGTGTCCCCGCTGTACGAGGCCTTGAGCCAGCCGGTGTCACCGAGCGGCGCGCACTCGACGCACTGGCCGCCGGTGTCGGAGCTGTACGAGGACTTACGCCACTGCGCGCCCGTCAGGTTCCGGTTGGTGTCCATATCGCTCCTCCATTACGCGGGCGATCCGTGCCACCGAGTCCTCCAGGGACAGGGCGGCTGCCTGCAAATGATCGTATCGGAGCGAACCCTCCCTGAGAGCTTGTGGATTGGCCGTCATATGGCCCTGTACGAAGTCCTCGGTGTAGACGAGGTCCGGGTCGCCGTCGAACCGCATGAGACTGAACGATCCTGGCTGCCCGGCATGAGCACCTGCCTCGAAAGGCAGAATCTGCACCTGCACCCACTGCCGCCTCTGCTGGGCCAACAAATGGGCAAGTTGATTCCGCATGACCTCCCGGCCGCCGATCTCTTGGTGCAGCACGGCCTCGCTCATCACCACCCACATCAGTGGCGGATTCTCGCGGTCGAGTACGCGCTGGCGCTCCATCCGGGCGGCCACCTTCGCATCGAGGTCGCCCTCACTCCACACCCCCAACACCGCCCGCGCGTACGCCTCCGTCTGCAGCAGCCCGTCCACCAACTGCGCCTGATAGGTGGAGAGGTAGGTGGCCCGCGCCTCCATCTCCGCGTACGGCTGGAACCAGGTCGGCAGCACGCTCCGCAGCACCAGACCCACCAGCCGCGAGAACACCCCGCCGGTGCCCAGCGCCGCGTCCACCCGCTCCGAGAAGTCCCGGGTCGGGACGCGCTTCGTCGTCTCGATCTGGCCGACCAGGGAGCCCGTACAGAAGATGATCTCGCCCAACTGCGCCTGCTTCAGGCCCGCCTGCTCCCTCAGCCGCCGCAGTTCGTACCCGTAGTAGTCCAGCGGCGAGGCGCTGGGATCGAGCTCGCGGATCTTGACCATGAGGTGGTCACCCCCAAGTGCACGCTGTGCGTTCGGCGTTCGTTTCGCCCTGTAGCCGAGCGTAATCAGCCGGATGCGCTCCGGTGGTGCGAATCATGCGATCGGTCGCGGTCGGTCAGAAGCGGTCGTCAGTCGCTCCGCGCGTATGCGGCGATAATGCTCTGCCGAACTGATCTTGCGGTGACGGGGGCCTGGCAGGTGCGGGAAGTGATCGAAGACCGGTACGCGCTGGCCGAGTTGCTCGGCCGGGGCGGCTTCGGCGAGGTGTGGCGGGCCGAGGACAGCCGGGTGGGCCGCCAGGTCGCGGTCAAGATCGGATATCCGCAGACGCCGGAGGACACCCGCCGCTTCGAGCGGGAGGCCGGCCTCGCCGGGAACCTCGCGCACCCCAACATCGCCACCATCCACGACTTCGGGCGCACCGAACGCGAGGGGCGAGCCGTACGGGAGCAGCGGCGCGCCGAGGGGGCCGGTGGGACGGGTGGCCTGTCCCGGCTGTTCGGCCGCTGACCGGGAGGCGGCGTACGAGCGTGCCCCGGCCGTAGCGCCCTACCGGCGGGTAAGGCAGCATGGGCCGCCACACGTCGCTCAGCAGGAGGAACACCATGGCCGCCCAGCCCAAGCCGGAGACCCTCGCCGCCTTCGAGGCCGCCAAGGGGTTCATGCCCGTACGGGAGGGTCTCGCCCTGTACGAGGCGGCCACCGCGGCCGGGGCGCTCGGGCTGCCGCTGCTGGAGGTCGGCACGTACTGCGGCCGCTCCACCATCCTGCTCGCCGACGCCGCCCGCGAGGCCGGCGTGGCGGCGATCACCGTCGACCACCACCGGGGCAGCGAGGAGCAGCAGCCGGGCTGGGAGTACCACGACCCGACGGTCGTGGACCCGGAGGTCGGGCTGATGGACACCCTGCCGACCTTCCGCCGGACCCTGCACAAGGCCGGGCTGGAGGACCACGTGATCGCGATCGTCGGCCGGTCCCCGCAGGTCGCGGCCACCTGGGGCGGCAAGCTCGGCTTCGTCTTCATCGACGGCGGCCACACCGACGAGCACGCGACCGGCGACTACGAGGGATGGGCCCCGCACGTCGCGGAGGGCGGCACGCTCGTCATCCACGACGTCTTCCCGGACCCGGCCGACGGCGGCCAGGCCCCGTACCGCATCTATCTGCGGGCCCTGGCCTCCGGCGCCTTCGAGGAGATCTCCGTCACCGACTCGCTGCGCGTGCTGCGGCGTACGGGCGCGGGCGTCTAGGCCGTCTCTTCCGGATCTTGCCGGGCCCGGCCCGCCCGGCACGGCACCTCGCCGCGTTGTCGGGGCACTCGAGTACGGCCAGTACACGGGCGCCCCTCCGCCTTGCGAGGCACCGCACCGGACGACCCGGGCTCACCCGACAAGATCCGAAAGAGACGACCTAGTGCGGTGACCGGCACGGTTCGCCGGGTCGCTCGTCGTGCTCGGTCCGGGTAGCTCGATTTCCACTTCCGGCGACCGTACGCGAAACCGTAGGCTGCCACCGCAGCTATTTCGGCGCCCTGGTTCCCGCGCAATCGCCGGTACGGAACCCGGGGAGATCACCGACCCGCCCACCGGCGACCCGTAGACAGGGAAGACCGACGTGAATTCATCGCGCACTCGCGCCATGTCCATATTCTTAGCCCTTGTCGCCGGTGCGGTGATCGGCGCGCTCGGCGCACTCTCGGGCAAATTCGACACCCCGATCTTCCACATCACGGGCCTCGTCTTCTCCGGGGGATGGTCGTGGGCGTGCCTGGCCTTCCTCGTCGGGTACGCCCGGCGATCGAAGATCGAGTCCGCCGTGCTGGCTTCTTCGACACTGGCCGTCGGCGTGGTCGTCTACTACACGCTCAAGTGGCTGAGCCCCGTCGCTCCGATCGGAATGTCGGCGGACGGGATGGAAGTGGAAGGCGTCTCGTCGGGAATGCTCGCCTGGGGAATTGCCGCTTTCCTTTTCGGCGCCCCGATGGGTCTCTTCGGGAATCTGGCGCGGATCCCCGGAATCGGCGGACTCCTCTTCCGTCTCCTCGTTCCGCTGATCGCCTTTGTCGAGACATCCGCACGCCTGGAAGCGGAAGCGGGTAACGCGGCTTTCGGCGACGTGACCTGGGGCACGATTCGTGTGCTCGCCGTCCTCATCGCCCTGGCGCTCGTGGGGCACGTGGTGTGGGGGTGGGCGCGCTCGGCGCGGAAGCGTGAAAGCCAGGCCTCGCACTGAGGGCAGCCGGTCATCCGACCTGATGAACGCCGGGCAGACAATCGCACCACGCCTTCGGATGGCCTACGGTCCGGACGAGGGTCGGGAGGCGGGTCTAGCATCGCGGCGTGCGCTACGACAACAGTCCCCCGCCCCCCGAGTCCGGCTCGTCCATCGACCCGCACCGGCCCTGGTTCACCCGACGCTCCACGCTCGTCGTCGGGGTTGCCGCGCTCGCCCCGGCCGCTCTGGCGGGCTGGGTCCTGACCCAGGCGTTCGCCGGGTCGGGGTCCGACGGGCAGTCCCACTCGGCGCCGCTGCCCGCCTCGCACTCGGCTCTCTCGCCGGGCCAGCGGGACGCGAAGCCGGGCTCCACCGCCGGCGAGAGCGCGAGCGCGAGCCCCAGTGCGAGCACGAGCACCCCCGCGGCCGCGCCCGCACCCGCACCCGCCAAGGGCCCGCTCACCGGCAGGACCGTGGTCGTCGACCCCGGCCACAACGCCGGGAACTTCGAGCACACCGAGGAGATCGACCAGCAGGTCGACATCGGTACGAACCGCAAGGAATGCGACACCACCGGCACCACCACCAACGCCGGCTACAAGGAGGCGGACTTCACCCTCGACGTCTCCCGGCGCCTGCGGACCGCCCTGGAGGCCCAAGGCGCCAAGGTGGTCCTCACCCACCAGGCCGACCGCCCGTGGGGCCCCTGCATCACCGAGCGGGCCCGCATCGGCAACGAGGCGAAGGCCGACGCCGTCGTGTCCGTCCACGCCGACGGGGTCTCGGCGGGCAACCGCGGCTTCCACATCATCCTCCCGGCCAAGGTCAAGAGCGGCGCCGCCGACACCGCGAAGATCGTCGAACCGTCCCGGCAACTCGGTGAGCGGATCGCCGGGAACTTCGCCCGCACCACCGGCTCCGCGCCCGCCAACTACCTCGGCAGCGGCACCGGATTGGTGGTGCGCGACGATCTGGGCGGACTGAACCTGTCAACTCAGCCCAAGGTGTTCATCGAATGCGGCAACATGCGTGACGCCAAGGACGCGGCGCAGCTGACGAGTCCGGAGTGGCGACAGAAGGCGGCCCAAGGCATCGCGGACGGCATCGTCGGCTTCCTCGGCGGGTAGGTCCTCTCGGGAGTCCGGCGGGACCGCCCGCCGACCCGATCATCTCGGCCGTCGGAAACCTCCGTACCATGGTGCCGCCCGCCCTGCTGCAGACACGCTCTGCGACCGTGGCACCACGAGACGACGACCGAGACCGAGAAGGACACCTGAGACGTGAACATCCGCTCCCTCACTCGAGGCGACGGCGTGGTGATCGGAGCAGCGGCGCTGCTGTTCATCGCCTCGTTCCTCGACTACTACTCCGCCACCGGTGTCGACCGGCCGAGTGCGTGGGACCTCGATTCCAACCACCTGACGCTCCCGACCGTCTTCCTGATCGGCTTCATCGCCGCCGGTCTGCTGATCGCGTCCCGCTTCCAGCCGGAGCGCAAGGTGCTCGGCCTGCCGCTCACGGCGTGGGGCACGGTGCTCGCCGTCTCCGCCGCCTGGTCGGCGCTGTGGGGGCTCATCGCGTGCCCTGACATGCTCGACCTGGGCGCCGGCGCCATCCTCGCCTTCATCGCCACGCTCGCCCTGGCCGGCGTGGCCCTGGCCGGCGCGAAGATCCCGGCACTGGCCGGCCAGCTCGTCCCGGAACCGCGGCCCGCCGCGGTCCCGCCGTACGGTGGCCAGCCGGGCCAGCCCCAGCCGGGTGCCGGCTACGGCTACCCGGGCGGGCAGCCGACCCCGTACGGCGCCACCCCGCAGCCGGTCCCGCCGTACGGCGGCACGCCGAACCCGGGTCCCGGTCCGCAGGACGCGCAGCACACCCCGGCCCCGACGCCGGCCCCGGCGGCGGACTTCACCCCGTTCTGGTTCGCGGTGCCGGTCGCCCGCCCCCTGTACGCGGAGGACGGCTCGCCGACCCCGATCGCCGAACTCGCCCCGGGCACCTGGTACCTGGCCGTCGAGCAGCGTGGCGCCGCCACCCTGATCGCCCAGACCCAGGACGGCCGCCGCGGCGTCCTGAACGACACCTCGGGCATCCAGCGCGGCTGACCGCCACCCGGACCCAGGCCGACGGGCCCCCCGCCCTTCCGGGCGGGGGGCCGTTGCCCTACAGTCACCTGACGCCTCGTCAGATTCTGGAGGGACCGTACATGCGCCTCGGACTCGCACTCGGCTACTGGGGCCGCGGCCCCCACCCCGACCACCTCGACCTCGCCACCGAGGCCGAGAACCTCGGCTACCACTCGGTCTGGACCGCCGAAGCCTGGGGCTCGGACGCCTTCACCCCCCTGACCTGGATCGCCGCGCACACCTCCCGGATCCACCTCGGCACGGCCATCGCGCAGATGGCCGCCCGCACCCCGACCGCCACCGCCATGCACGCCCTGACCCTGGACCACCTCTCCGGCGGCCGGATGACGCTCGGCCTCGGCCTGTCCGGGCCGCAGGTCGTCGAGGGCTGGTACGGGCGCCCCTTCCCCGCCTCACCGCTCACCGCCACCCGCGAGTACGTGGACGTCGTCCGGCAGGTGCTGCGCCGCGAGGGCCCGGTCGCCCTGGACGGCCGCTTCCACACCCACCCGTACCGCGGCGAGGACGGCACCGGCATCGGCAAACCGCTGAAGCCGATCACCCACCCGCTGCGGGCGGACCTGCCGATCCTCCTCGGCGCGGAAGGCCCGAAGAACATCGCCCAGACCACCCGGATCGCGGACGGCTGGCTCCCCCTGTACTGGTCCCCCACCCGCACCGACGTCTACCAGGCCTCCCTCACCGACCTCCCCGAGGGCTTCATGATCGCGCCGATGGCTCGCGCCAAGGTCTGCGACGACGTCGCCGAGGGACTGCTCCCGGTCAAGGCGATGCTCGGCTTCTACATCGGCGGCATGGGCCACGCGGCCCGCAACTTCCACGCCGACCTGATGGCCCGCATGGGCTACGAGGAGGAGGCCCGCCGCATCCAGGAGCTGTTCCTCGCGGGCCGCAAGGAGGAAGCGGTCCTGGCCGTACCGGACGCGTTCGCCGAAGAGATCTCCCTCATCGGCCCCAGGGAACGGATCGCCGAACGCCTCGACCTCTGGCGCAAGGGCCCCGTGACCGACCTCCTCCTGACGGCCCCGGACCCCCACACCCTGCGCGTCCTCGCGGAACTCAACAGCTGAGACGGGGACCTCAGGATTCGGCCTGCGGCACGCACTCCAGCAGTTCCCGCACGTCCAGCGGCATGACGGCGATCTCGATGCTCCCGCTGCCGTCGTAGGCGCAGGTGACGATCCGCGAGCCGGGGTTGATGACGATCCCCTCCTTCACGGAGGGCACCCGGATCCCGGTGGCCCGCCCGCCGGGCAGCGCCACGGGCTCCCCCCGCTGCGGAACCCACCGGGCCGCGCCTTCCTCGGCGTACACCCGCCCGGCCCGCCACCGACCCTCTCCGGCCGGAATCCGGACCATGCAGGGGATCCCGGGCACGGGCCCGGTGGCCGTCCGCGCACGATGCTTGCGCCGCAGCAGCCACCCGGCCCCCACGGCGCCGAGTACGACCCCTGCGATCTCGATCACCCACCCATTGAACCAGCCGTTGCCCTGGCCGGGCGGTGCGGGTCCTGTCCCCGGGTGCGGCCCGGTGGGCGCCGTTGCCCTGGCCGGGCGGTGCGGGTCCCGTCCCGGGTGCGGCCGGGTGGTCGCGCCTCAAACGCCGGCGGGGCTGGGTCGGGCTTCGGGTGGGGCGGTGCCCCTCCGGGGGCTCTCCTCGGCTCGCGCGGCGCGGCCATGGTCATGCGGTGCGACCTCGGTTGCGCGCTCGTCCTGCGGGGAGCCCCCGCAGTGTCACCGCCCCACGGCCCCTGGGAGGGGGGGGGCGGGGCCGCCCGGGGGGGGGGGGGGGGGGGGGGGGGGG